>JAHEEY010000417.1 GCA_024640485.1 Chloroflexota bacterium
GATTGGAACTGCGGGATTTTGATTTTGGCGCTATCGCCCGATCTCTGGGAGAGTTTGGCGTTTCCCTGGCAGATCTGGACGCGGTTGCCGTGGCTGTCTTCGATCACGGCGCTGCCCCGCCGGATTACTCTGACAGGCAGTTCCGCTTCGACTACATCGCCGAACGGATTCAGGCGGACAGCCGGCTGAGCACCTTCGCGTTTCCCGCCCAAGAGGTGCCGGCTATCATGACCCGGCTGCAGGCAGTCGTCGATTCCGCCCAGGATGTCGATGCCCCACTGGTATTGATGGACACGGCTCCGGCAGCAGTGCTGGGGGCCATTCTAGACCCGGTAGTCAGCGCCCGTTCACGCAAATTGGTAGCCAATGTCGGCAATTTCCACACCCTGGCATTTCGCACCGGCCCTCAAGGGGTTGAGGGGGTATTCGAACATCACACTGGACTGCTGGATCAGCCCAAGCTAGACAACTTGCTGCGGCTGTTGGCGGCTGGTGAAATCAAACATGAAGATGTTTTCGCCGACCATGGACATGGGGCGCTGGTGGTTCATCCAGAACCGCTGCGCCTGCCGGAAAATGAATTTGGCGTGGTGGTCACCGGGCCGCGGCGCAACATGATGGTCAGCTCTGCCCTGAACCCGTATTTCGCCACGCCGTTTGGCGACATGATGCTGGCAGGTTGCTTCGGCCTGTTGGCAGGCGTGGCCGATGTGATGCCTGAACTAGGAGAGCCCATCCGGGCATCATTAACAGGAGCCGGCGGCAGCGGAACACCACCTTGGGAAATAGCATAGTTTTCAGTTATGTAAATTAACTGCTGTGTGCTGCGGTTTAGTGAATCATCCGCAGACAAATCATCATGAGGTGAAAAATGAAAGTCGCAGTATTTGGGGGCGGATCAAGCTATACCCCGGAACTTATCAAAGGTTTTTTGGAGCGCATCGACAGCTTCCCGCTGACTGAGCTGTGGCTGATGGATATTCTGCCGGAGCGGCTGGAGATAGTTGGCGGGTTTGCCCAGCGTATTGTCAAAGCCCACGGCTCCCCATTCACGGTCCATTTGACCAATAATCAACAGCAGGCGATAGCGGGCGCTGACTACGTGACCACTCAGCTGCGGGTCGGCTGGATGAACGCCCGCCGAGAAGATGAATATTTAGGCCTACGCCACGGCCTCATTGGCCAGGAAACAACCGGCGTGGGCGGCATGGCCAAAGCGTTGCGAACCATTCCGGTCATTCTAAGCATCGCTAACGACATCAAGCGGCTGGCGCCGGGCGCCTTGCTGGTCAACTTCACCAACCCCGCTGGCCTGGTAACCCAGGCGCTGTCCCAATACGCGCCAGAGGTGCCTGCCGTCGGCGTGTGCAACAGCCCTATTACCACCAAGATGGGCATCCTGAAAGAGCTGAAGGAGCGCCACGGGCTGAATGTCGCCCCTGAGCGCGCAGAGTTGGACACGCTGGGGTTGAACCACCTCACCTGGTATCGCGGCCTCAAGATCGACGGTGAAGAGGTCTGGCCCCAATATCTGGAGGCGTACGTCGCCCACCTGAAACAGTCCTCCGATCCCGATTGGGACCCAGCGCTGATCGAATCTTTGCGGATGCTGCCCAATTACTATCTGCACTATTTCTATCATACGGAAAAGAAGCTGGCACAGCAGGAAGATTGGCCGCCTTCACGGGCGGAAGAAGTGATGGAGATAGAGAAAGGGCTGCTGGCACAGTACGCCGACGTCAATCTGACCGAGCCGCCGGCAGACCTGATGAAACGAGGCGGTGCCTACTACTCTACCGTTGCCACCCAACTGCTGAATGCCCATTACAATGATTTGAGTGAAACCCATGTGGTGAATCTACGCCACGGCGGCGCTGTCCCTGGTTGGCCGGAAGAGTGGGTCCTGGAAATGCCGGCGACCGTGAGCAAATCCGGCATCACCCCTAACCCAGCCGAACCGCTGCCGCTGGCTTGCTTTGGGCTGGTGGCCCAGGTGAAGGCATATGAGATGCTGACCGTGGAAGCGGCGGTTCACGGCGATCGGAATGCCGCCTACCAGGCACTGCTGGCCAATCCTTTAGGGCCGTCTGCCGACAAAGTGGAAGCGGTCCTGGACGATCTGTTGAAAACCCACAAAGCGTACTTGCCCCAGTTTTCGTAAGGGATGATTTCCAGCGTTTGCCGGACACCGTATAAGGAGGAATGATGCAGCCAAATCCCAGTCTCAAGAAGCTTGGCCTCAGCGAGCGCGATCGTGTGGTTATCTTTCACGCGGATGATATCGGCATGTGCCAGGCATCTTTAGCCGCCTACGAAGAGCTGGTCGACTTCGGCCTCCTTTCGGCGGCAGCCGTCATGGTCCCCTGCTCCTGGTTCTCCGCCACCGCCGCGTTTTGCCGCCACTACCAAGCTGCAAAGCCCATCGATATGGGTGTCCATCTCACCCTGACTAGCGAGTGGGACAGCTATCGTTGGGGGCCGATTTCCACCCGGGATACCGCCTCCGGCTTGATGGATGAGGAAGGGTACTTCTATCGCAGCAGCGAAGAAGCGCAGGCCCATCTGGATCCAGCCGCCGCCATCAACGAAATCGAAGCCCAGATCCAACGCGCCATCGCCGCCGGCATCGATATCAGCCACATCGATACCCATATGGGCTCCGTCTTTCACCCGGCCCTGCTGGCAGGATACGTACAAAACGCGCTCAAATACCGCGTCCCGGCGATGATCCTGAGGCAGGACCGGCAATCGCTAGAGAAGACCGCCCGCGACATGGGCGCGCCGCTGCCCATGATCGAGCTCTACGTTCAGCAGATGGAAAGCTTGGAAGCCCAGGGGTTCCCCATGCTAGACCACATCACCGGGATGCCTCTGGAGGAACATGAGAACCGGCTGCAGCGAGCCATCGAAGCGGTCGAAGCGCTGCCGGCAGGTATCACTCATTTTTTGATTCACCCGTCAAAGGACACGCCCGAACTGCGCGCCATCACCCCCGATTGGCGGGCAAGGGTGGCCGATTACCAGTTATTCATGGACGAAAGGTGGCGGGCGCACGTAGAGTCCTGCGGCATCCACGTCATCGGTTATAAGCATCTGCGAGAATTGATGAGGAACAGCTAGTTTACTGGCGTATTCAGGCTGATTCAGGAGGGATGATGACCACAACCAACAAGCAAAAATGGATGTACAGCGTCGCCAATTTGGGAAATGTGATCCCCTACCAGGCGTCCAATTTCGTCCTGTTTTTCTTTACCGATGTCAAACGGCTGCCAGTGCAGTGGGCATCCACCGCGATGCTGGTCTTTGCTTTTTACAACGCCTTTAACAATCCAATCACCGGCTACATCTCCGATCGCACCCATTCTCGGTGGGGGCGCCGGATACCCTACATCCTGTTCGGCACCCTGCCCTATGTGATCACTTTCGGCTTGATCTGGATGGCCCCATTCGACGGCGTATCTCAGCCGGTACCGCTGCTGCTTTGGTTGATCTTCACCGTGTTCATTTGGGAAGGGTTTGGCACCGCTGTTTCCACCGGATACTATTCGCTGCTGCCGGAGATGTTCAGCAGCTATGAAGAGCGGACCAGCGTGGCGGTGAGCATGAATCAAGTGCAGACTGTCGGCCTGCTCATCGGCGTGGCCCTCCCTCCGATTCTTTACAGCAACCTGGGCTGGCCTGCTATGGGGTGGATCTTTGCCGTGATCGCCGCCGCTGCCATGTACTATGGTGTCAGGGGCATGTTCGAGCGTGAGCGATCCCAGGCAGCAGACTCCGTTCCTTTTGGCGAAGCTCTAAAAGCGACTTTCATCAACCGCAGCTTCGTCACTGTGGTCATCGCCCAGACCCTGCGATTCTTCGCCACCGGCATCCTCAGCAGCGGCGTCGCCTTTTACATCAAATACAGCCTGGGCGCCGACGACAGTATGGCGGCAGCTATCCTGGCTACCGCCTTCGTCACCGCCGGGATCATGCTGTGGCCCTGGCGCAAGTGGGTTGCCAGCCGGTTTGAAGCCCGCACTACCTTGATGATCGCTTACGTAGTAACCGCCATCTCGGTCATACCCTTGGGTTTGGTCCGTTCCATCGGCGGCGCCATCGCAGCCGCCGCGGGGATCGGTGTGGGGCTTGCGGGGCTGATTCTGATGGGAGATGTTATCCTGGCCGATGTCATTGATGAAGATGAGACCAAAACAGGACAGCGGCGCGAGGGAATGTATTTCGGTATGAGCGGCCTGATCAT
>JAHEEY010000418.1 GCA_024640485.1 Chloroflexota bacterium
GGTCCATGCCCAATACGTTGCCCTGGGAGTATCCGATCAGGGTGGGAAGCTGACGACCTTTGTCCACAGCGGCATGAATGAATCGGTGGTCGCCGGGATGCCCCATTTGCCCAGAGGCGCAGGGCTGCTGGGCGCGATCATCAGGGAAAAGCGGCCGATCCGCGTCTCCAAGATCAGTGACGATCCCCGGTCGGTTGGCTTCCCCAAGGGGCATCCGCCGATGGACAGCTTCATGGGCGTACCGCTGATGATGGGGGGGCAGACGCTGGGCAATCTGTACCTGACCAACAAGGATGGGGGCACTGAGTTCAGCGCATCAGACCAGGAGCTGGTGGAGATGCTGGCAGCCCACGCCGCCATCGTTGTTCAGAACTCCCGACTCTATGAGCAGGTTGGCCGGCTGGCAGTCATCGCCGAGCGGGCCAGGATCGGGATGGACCTGCATGACGGCATCATCCAGTCGATCTACGCCGTCGGCTTGACCCTGGAGTCAGCCCGCCTGGCGCTTCCAGGGGACATCGAAGATGCCGACCAGCTTGTGGCCCAGGCCATCGGCGGGCTCAATGAGACGATTCGGGACATCCGCAATTTCATTTTGGACCTGCGCCCGCATCGGTTCAGCGGCGATCTCGACCAGGGAATCGGCCGTTTGGTCCGGGAGTTCCAGGCCAATACGATGGTGCCGGTGACCCTCAATATGTCATTAGACAACAATCTCTCCATACCCTCTTCAGTTTCAAGGGCGATGTTCCTTACCACTCAAGAGGCATTGGCCAATATCGCCAGACACGCCCGGGCCACCGGCGTGGTGATCGAAGCCAGATACGTGGACAGCTCGGTAGAGCTGAGTATTGTCGACAACGGCACAGGGTTTGACAAAAAGACCCAGAACCAAACGGTGGGCCACGGCCTCTCTAATATGCGGGCCAGGGCGGAGTCGTTGAAAGGGTCTTTCTCGCTGGAATCCGCGCCTGGGGAAGGCACGACGGTCAAGTTGGTCCTGCCGCGCGGCTAGTTGCTGAGATCTTTGGTTGCTGTCAGCCAGGGGGGTACCAGCAGGGTCGCTATTCCGACTCGTCGCTGGCGTCAGAGAAGTACTTCAAAAAGTCGGTCACCGTAATAATCCCCACCAGCGCCCCTTCATCCACGACCGGCAGGGCCCCAAATTTGTACATGCTGAGCATCTCTGCCGCTTGAAAGGCGGGCGTATCGGGACTGACAAAGATGGGATCGGTGGTCATGCAGCTCTCCACGGTCACCGTGTCCAGCAGATTCTCGTCCTCAGACTGCTTATGCTGAACCACCGGCGAATTCATCGCCAATCTCAAATCTCGATCGGTGATGATGCCCACCAGCCGGCCTTTCTCCAGCACCGGTATCTGTCGATAGCCGCCGGCCTTCATGATGCCGATAATCGTGCGCAGCGACGTGCCGGGTGAGACCGTGTGGGGAACAGGTGTCATCAGCTCTTCAACGGTCAGCATTCAACGCTCCTTGGGATCGATAGATCTGAAATTACAACGGCACCTAGCCCTGCGGCTCCAAGCATCAGGCAACATTTTGCCCATACTAGGTAGTTTAAGCCAAGCCAGGCGTATGTCACCGTGGCAAATGTCACGATCGCGGCGTGACTTTCATCGGGTTTCTCTGGAAATTCAGCCCAAAATCACCACTTCAACACCGCCGTGACAATTGTCTAGTGAACCAATGACATTTGTTACTACATAGGAGAGGTCTGACAACCTAAACTCATGCGATAGTCTCCCTAATGAGAACGTTTACAGCGGAATGACCATGTCCATCAGCAAACTGTTGATAATTGAAGAGAATAGGGCGGTTCGCGCGGCACTGCGGTCGATCCTGAGCTCCTCCCAGTTTATCGACGTGGTCGCCGTTGCCCGAGATATCGAACAATCGCGGCTGGAAAAACTGGTGAAAGATCCAGATGTGATCTTGTTGGGCCTCAAGGGAAGCGGCAGTCGCGACATGCGTTTGACCGCGCACGAGATCTCCAGACTTACCCGCACTGGCCTGCCGGTAATCGTCCTGGCCTCTTATTCAGACGACGATGAGCGCGAAATGCTGCTGCAAGCCGGCGTCTGCCGCTATCTGCTCAAAGACATCAACTCAAGTCAGCTGATAGACGAGATTATCGCGGTCACCTCTGCTCGAGAAGTGTAGCGCCGATCATCACCTCACCTTGCGCACCGATCCATTCCCGACGATAATTGGCAGCAAATGAAAAGGTCGACTGCCGGTCAGCTGGTAGAGCCTATACACGGGCCCGCGGCTGATGCCAATTTGACCACGATAGATCCCTGAAACCCAGATATTGCCCCACTTGTGCCGCGAAAGCATGTTTGATAGTCTGCAATGTCTGGCCCTTTCTGGAACCCGGCAGAGAGTTCACTGCATAACCAACAACTATTAATCACTGCAACATTGGAGAATAGAGAATGACTAAGAAACCAAGAAGACGACCAGCACGGAAGGACGAGCGAAAAACCAATTGGTATGTCATCGGCGGTATCGTCGGCGTGGGTATTGTCGGCTTATTTATTTTGATGTTTGCTTCAATGCAAAACAGCTCAGAACCGGCTGAGAGTGATACCGATGCCAACGATCGGCTGCTGACCTACTGCGAAAGCAACCCAGACAATTGTATGGCGAAGGGGGATGTAAACGCCCCTGTGACCGTCATTGAAATCTCAGACTACGGCTGCGGCCACTGCCGGAATTTCAATGTTGAAAAGTCAGATGCCCTGGATGCTCTCTATGTTGAGAACGGAGATGTCCGCTGGATTGTCATGCCGTTCGCGCTGCAGAATCAGAGCGGCCAACTGCCGACTGGGCCATCGGCGGTGGCGGCAATGTGCGCCAATGAGCAAGGCAGCTTCTTCGATTTTCATCACACCCTGTTTGAGCGGCAAGGGGACCCCAACTTCAATACTGAAGGCGGCTTCCTTGAGATAGCCACGGACATCGGTATGGATGTGGACGCCCTCAGCAGCTGCCTGGATGACAATAATTATGCCGATGTGCTGCGCAAGAATGTCAGCATTCTGCAGAGCGCCAGCGTTCGTTCTACGCCGACATTCTTCATCGGCGGCCGCAGGATTGAAGGGAATCTGCCCAACCTGTCCGACTTCCAGAATGTTATCGACGCTGCCCTGGGTAGTTAAACTTATGCGTACTGAAAATTGGCAGGCTAAAATTATTCAGCTGCTGGCGGTGCCCGGATTGCTGGTATCCTTCTATCTGCTTCTGTTCCACAACGGCAGTCTGGTGGCATCGTGCGGCGGCGGCGGATGGGACGACTGCGGCATTGTCAGCGGCCCTGATGGGAAGTTTTCTTCCGTCGGCCCAATCCCGGTGGCGTTAATCGGACTTGTAGGGTATGCAGCTATATTCCTATCAGTCTGGTTGGCTGACTTTTGGGAATCGCTGGACGCCTACCTGCCGGAACTGCTGGTAGGGCTGGTAGGCTTCGCGCTGCTGATGACCCTGGGACTGACCGCTTTGGAGATATTCGTCATCCATGCCATCTGCCGGTACTGTGTCATTTCGGCGATTTTCATCGTGATCATGTTCGTTTTGGCAATTAGTTTTGTTCGGAGTGTCTCCGGCGACGAAGCGTAGCGGCAGGCGGCTGCCGCTCACTGGTGGGCTGCTTCTCTTAGGAGGTGTCTAAATGGAATTTGGCGTTCCGCGGGAAGTACGTGATCTGGAAATGCGGGTCGGCTTGACGCCGGCGGCGGTCTTGGCTCTGACTCAAGCGGGCCACACCGTCTATGTGCAAAGCGACGCCGGCGCCGGCGCCCGCTTCAGCGATGAAGATTACCGGGATGCCGGGGCCCAGATCGTCTACTCTGCCGCCGAAGTGTACGGCCGGTCGGACGTGGTAGCCAAGCTGTCCCGGCCGACCGCGGCCGAACACCAGCTTTTCCGCCCCGGCCAGACGATTTTCGCTTTCTTTCACATGGCAGTGGCTTCAGCCGACCTGTACCTGGCGCTGGCTGATAAGGCAATTACCGCTATCGCCTATGAAATGATCACTGATGAAAAAGGGCGCCGGCCGGTGCTGCTGCCGGCCAGCGAAGTCGCCGGCAGGCTGTCTCCGGTCATCGCCGGACAGCTGCTGCGCAGCGGCCAGGCCCTGCCGGACCAGGCCGGCCTGGGTATCTTGATCGGCGGTGTCCCAGGGGTGCC
>JAHEEY010000419.1 GCA_024640485.1 Chloroflexota bacterium
TGGGCAGCTGACCCTCCAGCTTTTGCCCGATCTTGTGATAATTTTCGGCGACCGTCGTAATGAATGCTTCATCGATTTCGCCTGTCTCTGCCGGATCGAATATCCGATTGAAAAGCTGCTTTTCTTCCGGGGTCAGCGTATTCCATCCCTGGGACAACGTTTCGGCAGCAAGATTCACCTTTTCCATGCAGTCTGGGATCAAGTCAGTTACTTCAGCGATACACTCTTGCCCGATTATTGAATCAGGCTCTGGGACTGCTTGCTGCAGACTCCAGCTGAAGGCCACGACCAGTAAATTGATTAGTAGATAGAGCCGGATCATCGGCTTGGCTCCTTTTCGGCGTTATACGGGTAGTCCATAAAGCCCGCCGGCTTTGGCGGCGGGATGTCGGCGCTTTCTCTCCAGGTCAGCAGGCTCAGCTGCACATTGCTGTGTGAGACTGTTCTGCTTGGTCTCAATATCCTCGGCACCGTGGATCGTATTGGACGAAGCTGGTGAGCTCTCTCACTTTTACTTCTGTGTGCCATTTACAGCATAAGGGATGGCGATGGGCATCGCACGATGCGGGGGAATCATCTTATACCACTCGGAAGAAGGGTGTGAGCACAGTTCAGGTACGAGCGGGTATTGGAGAATTATGAAGGTACGAAAGAGGGTGAAATACCATCTGTGTCGCAGCGGCGAAGTTAGCAGTTGATGGGGCCGACCGGCATCATCATGAACAGCATGATTGCCCTGCGGCGCCACTTGCTTAAGCTTCGTCGAAGATGGTTCGTTTTCAGGCAGGAAGAGGGCGATTCGGGTGGCGCGGAAGGGGGGTTCTACTGTTGGGCAATGCGATGCTAGACAGACGCTCTTGTTTGCGGTTGCTGTTCGGCTCCAAGAATCCCACATGCTCCGCTAGGGTATTTCAACGCCTGCTTATAGCATCTATTATACAATGCTGCGGGGCTCTTCGTCTTTAAGGCTGCGTCAAGGCTGCGTCAATTTACAGTCAATTGCTGTCGATGGTCGGATGTGGGCCGGCAGGTCGCTATCGGCTGTCTAGGCCGATTTCAGCGGCACCACACTCTTGCCCCATCTCCATATCGCCAGCGCGCTGAACATACGGGCGCCGCCGCATACCACCAGCGCCGATACCAACCCCAACTGCTGGGACAGCATCGGGCCAGCCAGGGAGCTGACCAGCACCGCCGCATTCATGATCAGGTTGTACCACGCTAGATGAACGGCACGCTCATCCTCGGGGATATTTTCCAGCAGGTAGTTGTTGACCGCCCCGCCAGCCAGCGACCAGCCGACACCGCCAACGACTGAGTTGAATAGAAATAGGGGAAGCCCCTGCATGAACGCGGTGATCAGCGGGTAGGCTACCAGAAATATCGAGCCCAAGAGCATGATCCGGTAATGGCCCAGCCGGTCGGTTAGTCGTGACAGTTGGGTGGAAATGACAAAAACCGATATGTAAAACACCGCATTACCCATGCTGATGTTTGCGTCGGTTAAATGGAGCCGATCGACCCAGAAGAGGGGGAACAAAGCGCGGGGCAAGAAAAGGCTCAAATGAAACAGCCCTAAAACCAGGGCTATTTTCCCGAAATGCCCTTTCAGGATGTCAGCCCTGAGCAGCTGTGGGCGTTGTCGGCGGGTCAGGAAACGCAGCCCCACGCTGGTCCGAACGGCACTGCTCAGCGAGCGAATGACCCCGGGACGGGCCAGGTCACCTAATGAGTCGCCGGTCCGTCGTTGGGTGATATTCTCCGGGGTGATGTGGATGAACCGGAGGTGCAGGGTGCTCATCGCCGCTCCCAGGAAGCCGATGGCGAAAACGACCTGGTAACCCAAGGGAAACGGCAGCCAAGTCAAAAGAGCGCCGCACACCAGGGATGAGAGGATGAATGCGATTGCCAGCACCGCGTTGCGGATCCCGGCGACATGTCCCCGCCATTCCGGAGGCACCGCGTCAGCGAACATGGCGTTGAAGCTGATCGCCAGGACAGTCCCGGGGATGCTCATCAGCAGCGCCAGCCCTACGTAGACCCAGATCTGCACCTGACTGCCCAGCCAGATGGGCAGGAAAATCCACAGCAAGTAAAAGCTGCGGAAGATCGCTGCTGACCAGAAAGTTGAGCGCTCCAACGATTTGTTCTTCAGCCAGCTGCCGGAAGGCAGGGCGAACATCAGCGTGATCATCGCTGGGCCGGCATCAAACAGGCCGATCTGGGTAGCGCTGGCGCCGATGCGGGCCATGTAGACGGCGATAAAGGAGAGAGCGCTGCCGCTGAGTATTCCAAACCAGGCAATGTCGAAATAGAGATGTTTAAAATTGGATTTCAGCCGGTCAGGGACCTGCTGTTTTCTGTGTTCAATGATGAAATCAGCCATGAATAGATCACCAGCATAGCTGCATGTTTCCCGGCAGCATTGTATGCGGCAGGAGCACGCCCCGCACGCCGCTCTTGGCTTGTCCGAGTCAGTATCAGCGTACTCCCCGCGATTGGTCGTTGTTGAAAGCGGCCGTTGTTTCCCCGTCGACAGATTCTACGGCCCGCCTGAACTACAGTGCTGGCGGAGCCCTGTCCAGCGAAATCGGCCTAGCTAAGCTAAAACGGCTGGTATCATATCTGCTTTCACCATCGATTGCTAGCCCAACCAACGATCTACCCATTTTTGAGGCAAGGTCATGCGCCTATCAGGGGCAGAGTGCGCCCAACCCCAGGGCGAATCGCGCCCAAAGAAGCAGCTACCATTTGCGGTGGATCTTCATGATCTCTTCCAGCTGATCTAATGGGATGCCGTACGCCGTGCGCCCCATGTAGCCGGTCATCGTCTCTGCCGTGGTTATGGCGTTGAGGATCGATTCCTCTACCGCGTCCGCGGTGGCATTGAACAAAGGGTTCAGCTGCTGGTGCCGCAGCATCCGCAGCGAGCGCAGCTGGGTCCTGGGCCGTGCCGGCAGATCGTTGCCGGTAGCGAACGCCAGGAAAATATCACCGCTGCCGTTGTGTCCGGTGCCGCCTACCCGGGCGTAGCCTATGGTAGCCCTTTGGGCCAGCCGCTTGCATTGGACCGGCAGCAGCGGCGCGTCGGTGGCCACGATGATGATGATCGAGCTGGTCCGGGTTCCCTGGGGTGGTGTGATCCAGGGCAGCGGCACTTTGTCAGCCCCGATCATTCTCCCCACAGGGATGCCGTCGACCCGCAGCAGTTCCCGGTCGCCGTGATTGGCCTGGACTAGTGCGCCTACGGTGTACTGTTCTCCCTCGATCTCGACTACCCGCGAGGACGTACCGATACCGCCCTTGAAGTCGTGGCAGATCATGCCGGTGCCTCCGCCGACATTCCCTTCTTCCACCGGACCGCTCACCGAATTAGCTATCGCTTCATCAACATGCTCTTTGGTGAGATGAAACGCGTCGATGTCGTTCAGCCAGCCGTCGTAAGTCTCGGAAGCTACCGGCAGGATGAACGCGTCTTTGTAATCGTTTTCTACCGAATAAGCCACCATTGCGTCCCGCACCACGCCCATCTGATGGGTATTGGTAATGGCGATAGCCGAGCCCAGCATGCCCGACTCATCCATCCAGGGCAGGCCGGTCATGCCGCCGTTGCCGTTGAAAGAGTGGTAGGCGGCAAAGGCGTAATTGTGCCAAATCTCATTGTTCCGGGGCACGATCATGGTTACCCCAGTCCGGGCAACTCGGGGTTCGTCGTAAATCACCGTGCGGTGGCCCACCAATACCCCGGCTACGTCGGTGATGGCGTTGTATTTTCCGGTTGGCAGCGTTCCAATCTCAATCCCTAATTCTCGCAGTCGCTTGCGCATACTCTAGTTCTCCTGATTATATTGATCGTCTAACACCAAACGGCCACTCTGCTACACATGGTCTCGGGGCACAGAGAAATCCCAGCTCTTGCTGAACACTCGGATGCTGCCCTCATACGCATGCATCACATTGTTGATGGTGAACGTGGCGGCATCTGAGGTCATCCGGCTGTTCGTTTCGATGCGCACCTGCCAATCGTCTCGCTGGTATTCCAGAGTCCGCTGGATGCTGACATCCGCCGAAAGGGGATCGCCCTCCTGGATACTGTAGCGCTCCACGCCCCGGTCATCGGTCTCCATGCCGCTTCCGGTTAGTTTGATCCGCCCATCATCGCTGATCACCGTGAAGGTTGTTTTGCCGTTGATCACATCTCG
>JAHEEY010000420.1 GCA_024640485.1 Chloroflexota bacterium
TCTCTCAGCTTTCGACGCACCACAAAAGCGAACAACCATCTGGTCCAAGAGCCCATCGCTTGCCGACAGCATCGGCTCTTGATAGTAGTCAACCACATTCAGCTGGCTCAGCTGACGCCTGCTTACTTCAACGAAAGCCTGAAATGCATTCCCATTATTCACGATAATTCTCCAGTAGCATCGCCAAGCGCAAAGGCGGGACTTCGATTCAGCCGCTAGTCAATCAGGCTTTGACCGGTCATTTCGTCAGGCTGGTCGATCCCAAGCAGCTCCAGAACCGTTGGGGCCACATCCGCAAGCTTGCCTCTGGGCTTCAGACTGACGTACTTGTCCGCGCCAATGACAAAGAATGAGACTGGTTGGGTAGTATGGTAGGTATGAGGCTCTCCAGTTTCATGATCCAGCATCCGCTCGCAGTTGCCGTGGTCAGCCGTCACCAGTGCGATGCCCCCCTTGGCTGCAACTGCATCCACCAGCCGGCCAGCACATTCATCGACTGCTTCCACCGCCCTGATAGCCGCTTCCAGGACGCCGGTATGTCCGACCATATCGGGGTTGGCGAAGTTCACTAGGATGAATTCATCATCGTAACTCTGAATGCGCGCCAGCACAGCTTCAGTCAGAGCATATGCGCTCATTTCAGGCTGCAGATCGTACGTGGCCACCTTGGGCGACGGCTCCAAATGCCGTGTTTCGCCTTGAAATGGCTGCTCAGATCCACCATTAAAGAAATAGGTTACATGAGCGTATTTCTCCGTCTCCGCGGCGTGAAACTGCTTCATGCCTAGAGAACTTAGTACTTCAGCCAGTGGGTTCAAGATCTCAACCTCGGGAAACACGACTTCCGTTTCAAGCTCATCGCTGTATTTCGTCATCGTGATGATTTCAAGATCATCGATGAATTTTCTGGAAAAACCATCGAACTCGGGGGTGGCAAAAGCTGGCACGATCTGGCGCATACGGTCTGCGCGGAAATTATAGAAAATCAGGCAGTCCCCCTCATTCACGGTCACTTCCTGGTCGCCGCAATCGATTGCCACCGGCTTGATGAACTCATCGGTTACGCCCGCCTGGTGAGCTTGATGAATCGCCGCCGAGGCAGAGGTCGCGGTACGACCCTCGAAACTCTGATGCAGAGCAATAGCGTCGTATCCCATTTGGGTTCTCAGCCATCGCCGGTCACGGTCCATTGTATAGTATCGACCGGAAACAGAGGCGATCACTCCCAGATTGTTGGCAAGATAGGCTTCCAGCTTCTCAACATACCCCTCGCTGCTCTCTGGCGGTGTATCACGCCCGTCGGTAATCAAATGCACTACAGATTCCACCCCATGGGAATTGGCCAATTCCAGGCAAGCGTACATATGGTCAGAGTGACTGTGGACACCCCCCTCACCAAAGAGTCCTATCAGGTGGAGCTTGCTCTTGCGGGACTTGACCCTTTCCAGCGCCGCGTTCAGGAGAGGCTGTTGGGCAAAAGACCCATCGCGGATCGCTTTGTTGATTCGAGTTAAATCTTGATAGACGACACGGCCGCTCCCCAGATTCAGATGCCCGACCTCAGAGTTGCCCATCTGGCCCTCGGGCAGGCCAACAGCTTCACCAGAGGCGTCAAGCACCGTTCGTTCCAAGGTGCGTGTCCAGCGGTCATAATTAGGTGTATTCCCCAGAGCTACAGCATTACTATCTCGCATTTCACGGATGCCCCAACCATCAAGGATGATTAGCGCTACAGTTTTTACTTTTTTCATCATATGCTCCTGAAAAGCCCAATTTTGCCGGGGGTTCCAACCGGGAAAGGCGATCATGCAGTGGGCTAAGTATTCAATCCGACGCAGGTATCAGTGCAGCTCCCAAGCATGAGAATCCCACATCGACACCCTGTCGTCCTACAGCAATCGACAGCTGAATTCTACCAGACTCGGTGGCAAATTCATCCTCTGTAATTCTCAAAACTTGGGCCAAGAGGTGATGGTTGGCCCTTTCTGTCCAGTCGTGCATGGGTGGTCCGGCTCAGCAAAAAAAAGGCGACAGACATAACGCCTGTCGCCCATTTGCTCCTCAGGTTGGACTTGAACCAACAACCCTGCGGTTAACAGCCGCATGCTCTGCCATTGAGCTACTGAGGATTACGCTTCAACGGCGGGGATTATATCATGAGGCGGTGTCATGTCAAGCTGAAATCGGGAATTCCTCGACCGAATTGCCGCTCAAAATTCCCGTTGATCAGGTCGACAGTTTAGGTCAATCATGATACCGTTTCACCTTGCTTTTCCGACAAACCGATGGACATGGAGGGCCTTGTAAATGCCAACAGCGATAATAGTGCACGGCGGTGCAGGCGCCTGGGATCTCAACTCTGAGAAATTGCGCGAGGCAATGGCTGTCTGCCGGTCAGCCGCCAAATTAGGACAAGATCTGCTCTCATGCGGCCATTCGGCAATTGACGCTGTTGAAGCAGCGGTACGTGTCCTTGAAGATAGCCCACTGCTAGATGCTGGTATTGGCAGCTATCTCAATGCTGCCGGCGAGGTCGAAATGGATGCCCTGATTATGGATGGGCGCGACCTAAATACAGGCGCGGTTGCCGCCGTGCGTCGGGTCAGGAATCCTATCAGCCTGGCCAGGCGTGTCATGGACGGCACCGAGCACAACCTGCTAGTAGGCGCTGGCGCCGAAGCTTTCGCGGATTCCATTGGGTTCCCTCGCTGCGCTGTCGACGATCTACTGGTCGGCTCTGAGCTGGAAAGATTTCTTGCCCTGAAACAGCAAGAGACGTATGAGACCATTGAGATTTTCAATCAGCCAGGGGCAATGGGGGACACCGTCGGCGCTGTCGCCTTGGACATAAACGGCAACCTCGCCGCGGCAACCTCTACCGGCGGAACGCGCAAGAAGCTGCCCGGACGGGTCGGCGACAGCCCTCTTGTTGGATCAGGCGGCTACGCGGATAACCTGACGGCTGCGGTCAGCGCTACCGGATACGGCGAAGCGCTGATGAAAATCGTCATCAGCAAGCGCGTGTGCGATTTGGTCGAAGGGGGCATGAACGCCAGCGACGCTTGCGCATCCGCAATCCAATTATTGGAACAGCGCGTATCGGGCCTCGGCGGCCTGATCGCGATTGATGCCTCCGGTAATATTGGTTTCAACTTCAACACCGATGCTATGCCCTATGCCTTCGCCACTGGGGATGGATCCATCAGCAGCGGACGCTAAGCGGTATTCGCTTTGAGAACAGCGGCCGGACTTCTCGGGTATAATCAATTATTGTGTCCACCAAGCGGACTGCAAATCGCATTGAATTGGAAAGATTTCTGTGACCAAGAACAACTCACCTACGATCCGCAAAATTGAGGAGTCGCTGAGCGTCGCCTCGTTGATGGAAAGCTTGCTGTTTGTCGCCAGCGGACCGGTTTCCCCAGCCCGATTGGCGAAAGCACTAGAGATCACCACATCCGCGGCCATGGGCCTGCTGCGCGGCCTGGAAGAAGATTACCAAAGCCGGGGCCTTCGCCTGCAGTGGAGCGGAAACGCTGTACAGCTGACCACTGCGTCCACAGCCAGCACTGCTATCGAGCGCTTCCTTGGGCTGGAAATTGACAGCCGGCTCAGCCAGGCCGCGCTGGAAGTCCTGTCCATTGTGGCATACATGCAGCCGGTGACACGCCCCAGAATTGACCAGATTCGCGGCGTAAATTCTGACGGCGCACTCCGCACCCTACTCAGCAAAGGCTTGATCGAAGAAATCGGCCGTCTTGACACACCGGGCCGCCCAATTCAATATGGTTCCTCCCCAGAATTCCTTCAGCACTTCGGTCTCAACAGCGTTGCCGAACTGCCGCCTTTGAGTGAGGAAGAGGAATAGGGCGACTGCTGCCCATCCGTTTGTTACTGTGAGATCTGGTACGTTAGAAAGATCCTAGTCTGGACTCATACCCCCCGACCTGCGCTTCGCGCCATCGATGCAGCCCAATTTACCCGGCTAGCTGACTGTGGTGCTCAATATCCAAACCGCCTGTAACGCCGCTAGTTGTTGGTTACCCGTTAACTTCGTTAACGACTTCTACGATAACGCCTGATATGCTATCATCTGTGATATACTCGCGAGCTATGGGTACCAAGTAATGGAAGAAAGAGTACAGAAATTAATGGCTCAGGCCGGTCTTGGATCGCGCCGTGAGAATGAAAAGGTT
>JAHEEY010000421.1 GCA_024640485.1 Chloroflexota bacterium
ATTATCACCCAACTTCTCAGGTTTAAGCTGGGTAATGGCTCTACGATCAGGCCAATTCCCAATAAAATGATAGACCCAACACCCATGCTCACCAGCGTTACTGTGAGCGGATGAATTCGTGCTTGCCGGTTGATCCCCCTTCCCATAATGCTGGACATAGAGGCAGCTACAATGTTTACAGCCGCGATCAGATAGCCAATGGTCTGCCCTGCGGGTATTACCAATGGGTAGAAAAAGAGAAGCGCTCCGCCAATAAACACCAACGATCCTATCCATTGCAGCCAGGTTGGATATTCACGCAGCAGGAAGATGCCCAGGACAGCAACCACAATGGACGTCCCGTTTAACAGCAGGCTCAAGGTGATCGCCGGCAGATGGGCCAGAGCAAGAAATTGTGTTCCTTGGGTGACTGTGTAATATATCAAGCCCAGTCCAATCAAATTCCACCAGTCACGCGGGGACAGATTGCGTAGAGGTGTTGTTGAGCTTGAGCGAACAAAGAAAGGGATCAATGCCAAAAAGGCTAAGAAATATCGGAATCCGGCAAATGTAAGTGGGGGGATATCATCTAAGCCAAGCTTGATAAATACCCAAGAGGTAGACCACAAAAAGGTAACGAAAAGGGCCTGCAGAATAGCGCGAACGCGTGGGGGGAATTCAGGCTGCATCATAGACCTCCGGTTGATAGACATGCTAAAACAACATGCCAACCTACCCCGCCAGGCTTTTATCCCTTAAGGTGATGGCCGATTTAACGGCACCTGTGACGCTTGGTCCTGGCCTGGCTGACATTCTGTGATGTAAACCAGCGGAACCCTAGACACCTGATCAGCAACAAAGATTATATCACGGTATGTGACGAAAACGCCGTAGCCATGAAGAACGGCCGGCACATATAAGAACGGCAGGCACATGGGCCGGTCGCTACGGGGGGGGTAGCGATCAGCGATTGACAGGGAGCCACAGGGTGAAGGTAGTCCCCTGCCCTATCTGGCTTTCAACGGTGACCCGGCCTCTGTGGGCGCGCATGATCTCTTTGACCACACTCAGCCCTAAGCCGGTGCCGGGGATGTGACCGGATTCGGCCAACGTGCCCCGGTAGAAACGATCGAAGATTCGGGCTTGTACTTCTGGGGACATCCCCGGGCCGGAATCGCGGACGGTGATAGTCACCCAGGCGCCTTGCTCATCTTCGGCCAGTTCAGCCGCCACAGCTACCTGCCCCCCAGCAGGGGTAAAAGCGACCGCATTTTGAACCAACTTGCTGACTGCCTGGATGAGCCAGGAGAGGTCTCCCTTGACTGGGGGCAGATCTGGCGGCGGCTGGATGACGGTTAAGGATAGATGGGCTTCGTCCGCCTTGCCGCGGTAAGGCGTGACTGCCGTTTCAATGATAGTGGGGAGGGAAAGGCGGCCCCACACAATTTCCCGCTGGCCGCTGTCTAGCGCGGTCATGTCCAGGATGTCCAAGATAAGATTCTCCAGCCTGGTGGCTTGTTCTCCCAACACTTTTAGATAGCGGTTGGTTTTTTCCGGTTCGCTCCCTATACGAAGCAACTCGGCATAGAGTTGGATATTGGTGACCGGGGTGCGCAGTTCATGGGAGACATTGGTCATGAATCGATGGCGGGCGCGATCCAATTCCTTGAGGGGGCTGATGTCCTGGTGACTGGACACATAGCCGACCAGGGCACCCGCCGCGTCTTTCACGGGAGCCAGGGTCATGGCTGCCTCGTAGAAGGTGCCGTTCTTGCGCTGGGCGCGGATCTCCCCCTGCCAATAGGCATCTGTCTCTAACGAAAGGTGCAGATACTGCCGATCCTGTTCAGGCATGCCTTCACCGATGATAATAGCCATTGGCTTGCCCAGCAGCTCTTGGGCGGCGTAGCCAGTCAAATCGGAGAAGGCGCGATTAGCATATTGGATGCGCATCTGCAGGTCAACCATGGCAATGGCGTCGCCGATACTGCGCAGGACGATCTCGTTCTTGTCTCTTTCGGCGACGATTTCGGCGGTGCGGGCAGCCACCTTTGCCTCCAACCCTTCTACCAGCCGGGCGTGGTCGATGGCGATGGCAGCCTGGTTGGCGAAGGCGGCTAGAAGGTTGAGATCGTTTTCGGTAAAAGCGTTGGGATGCTCATTTTCAACATCAAGGACGCCAATGATGTTTCCTTTGACCTGCAGCGGGGCGGCCAATTCTGATTGCCCCCTGAACCCGGCGGCGACGTATCGGGGATCGCGGCTGGTATCGGCTACGTTTACAGGCTGGCCAGTCCTGGCAACGTGGGCGGCAATTCCCTTCGGCCCATGCAAAGGGAGGCGCAGCCCTTCGACGTTATCCGGAGAAAACCCTTTCTGCTGGTGGATATACAACTCATCGTTTTCTTCGTCAATGAGCAAGAGTGCCAATGCGTCGGCCCGGATTACTTTGTCCAACTGCTCCAGGATGCGATTCAGGGTCTCATCCAGATTCAGGGTAGCGGTCACCGCGGCTGCCGCCTGACGCAGCATTTCCGTTTCATGCCAGCGGGCTCGGGACCTGTCCAGCAAATATGCTTTGGCGACCGCCAGGGAAATGAGGGCGGCGGCCTGTTCGGCGCGGTTGACTTGCTCTGGGGTGAAACGCTGCGGCTGGTTGAAGGCGATGATGGCGGCGCCTAAAGGCAAGGTATGGTCTCCTGCCCCGATTTTGGCCAGCAGGGGCAAGCCAATGAGGGAGCGATCTGGGAACAGTTGGGCAATACGGGGGCTGAGGTAAGGGGTGTTGAAAACATCTTCGACGATCAGCGGGCGTCTGATTCGCACGAGGGATTGGGTCAAGGAGGTCTCATCTGGTTCGACGGCCACCGACTGGTAATCCTGACGCCACTGACCGTAGGCGGCCCTGGGGATAGTCATTTGTGTTGTTTCGTCCCACTGGGTGATGTAGCAGCCGTCGGCATTGAACAGCTCTCCCATCCGATCAGCCAGGATCTGCAGCGTCTCTGAGAAATCTGAGGTGTCCAGCGCGTCGCGGGTGATGTCGTTGAGCAGTGATTGAAAACGCTGGTCGGAACGATGGTCCATCTCTTCCTGTTTTCTTTTACTGATGTCGCGCAAGACGCCGACGATCGCGGTCAATTCGCCGCTATCGTCGAACAGGAGGACACCACGGTCATGCATCCAGAGGTAACCGCCGTCTCGCTTCCGAAAGCGGTATTCCAGATCATAGTTCCGCCTCTCTTCACGCGCCTGGCGGAGTTCTTGGCGCAGCTGCGGCAGATCATCTGGGTGAACGCGGTCCGTCCAACTGGCGGTATCGGTACCTATTTCCTCCGCCGAATAGTCCAAAATGCGCTGGTAGGCGCCATCCCAGACAATGGCATTGGCCTGGGGGCGTCGTTCATAGACAATTTCGCCCAACGCCTGTATCAGCGCTGTATTGCGCTGGAACAGCCGCTCCCGCTCCTGTTCAGCCCGGGTGCGTTCGGTAATGTCCTGGAATAGTATCAGATGCCCCTGGGGATGTTGGTGACGATCGAATAGGGATGAAATGCGTAAATCGTAGTGCCGTTGCTCTTCCAGTTCGCCGAGATCAATCTCAATGGGTGCCTGGTTGGAATCCTGAGATCGGCTTAACAGCTCGGGAGCGTTGGCAATGATTTGGCTGATGGGTTGGCCGAACAGTTGGGCCAGCGGGAGCCCAATCATACGCTGGGCCGCGGGGTTGATATCAACAATCCGGCTTTCCCCATCTAGTGTGAGCATACCGTCACTCATGTTGTCGATGACATTGCGCCGGGCAACGGGCAGGATCTGGAATAATCGGAGCCTAAGTATCGCCCAGGCGAGGATCATCCCGCTGACGGAAAAAGAAAGGGGCGTTAAATCCAGCCGGCTGTGGCCGAAGATGTAGAGGGCATTGCCCAGCCAGGGCAAGAGGGCGCTGGTCAGTAAGGCGGTTGTTTGCCAGCGATAGAGCGACAAGGAGCGCCGATAACCTTCGCTGACCATTATCAAAGACCCCAGCAGTATCAGGGCATAGCTGTAGGCGGAGTGAACCCAGAACCAGATGGCGTAAGTGGGGGCAAATGCCGGGAAAGGGCCGGATGTGTCCAGCACAAACTGGCTCCAAATGAGCTGCTCATTTGTCCAAACGAACAGGATCGTGGTCAATGGGATGGCCGCAAGGAGGATGAGATTACGGGGTTT
>JAHEEY010000422.1 GCA_024640485.1 Chloroflexota bacterium
GCTTTCGGCGGTGGGGATCCCCCAATCAATAAAAGCGCCGGCGACCTGGGCGTGAAGGGCGGTAGGGGCCCGATACATTTCCACCTGGCTCCAGGAAGTGCCTCCGGCGCCGGCCACATCGATGGCGGCGATGCCGGCGTTGGCTAATTTCGCGGCGGCATCTTCCGAGAATCCCCAACCAACCTCTTTGGCGATTACCGGCACCGGCAGGTCCCGGCAGATCGCCTCAATCTTACGCAGCAAGCCGGCGAAATTGCCGTCACCTTCCGGCTGCACCGCTTCTTGAAGGGCGTTGAAATGTAAGATAAGGGCGTCCGCCTGGCACATGTCCACAGCCCGGCGACACTGCGCCAACCCATAGCCGTAGTTCAATTGCACCGCCCCTAAGTTGGCGAAAAGGAGGATGTCAGGGGCCACATCACGGACCCTGAAGGTGTCGGCAAGGCGTTCGTCTTCGATGGCGGCGCGCTGGGATCCCAGCCCCATCGCCATACCGCTTTGCTGCGCCGCCGCCGCCAGGGTACGGTTGATCGCGCCCGCTTCCGGAGTGCCGCCCGTCATTGAAGAAATGAGCAGAGGGGTGCTCAGCTTCTTTCCAAGCAGTTCCACTTCAAGGTTGATCTCTGCCAGATCCAGTTCCGGCAGTGCCTGGTGGGTGAAGGTGTACTCATCTAGACCGTTGGAGACGCGCTTAAAAGCGACATCTTCTTCTAGGTTGATTCGGATGTGGTCAGCCTTTCGGCGTTCATGGTTGACGGCTGGGAGGCGGTCGTGGGGTTCGCTCATTCATCTCTCCAATTCGGATTGTCGAGAAAAGTATACAGTGGGGAGCTGTGAATTGCGAGTTTGCGGAATATCAGACGTCTGCCCTATGACTTATCTGCGATCCTTTAGCAAGATTCGTCTGCCGTCTGGCGGTGCGATACAATATCGGCTGGACCGTTCTTAATATTTGGAGGCGATATGCGTGTACTAATTACCGGCGCAGCTGGATTCCTGGGTTCTCACCTGAGCGACAAATTCATTGCCGAAGGGCATACCGTGGTCGGTATGGACAATCTGATTACCGGCAGCATGGACAACATCGCCGGATTGATGGGCCATGAGCGCTTCAGCTTCATTAAACAGGATGTCAGCAATTACATCTATGTTGCTGGTCCTTTGGATGCCGTCCTCCATTTCGCTTCACCGGCGAGCCCCAACGATTATTTGGAGCACCCGATTCCGACTTTGAAGGTGGGCTCCCTGGGCACCCATAACACCCTGGGTCTGGCCAAGGCGAAAGGTGCTCGATTCCTGCTGGCCTCAACTTCCGAGGTTTACGGGGATCCCCAGGTAAACCCCCAGCCGGAAGATTATTGGGGCCATGTCAACCCCATTGGCCCGCGCGGTGTGTATGACGAGGCAAAGCGGTTCGCCGAGGCAATTACCCTTGCCTACCAGCGGTATCACGGCTTGGAAACGCGAATCGTGCGGATATTTAACACCTATGGGCCCCGAATGCGGCTGCATGACGGCCGTGTGGTGCCTAACTTCATTTATCAGGCATTGACTGGGCAGCCGCTGACTGTTTACGGTGACGGCAGCCGCACCCGCTCCTTCCAGTATTACAGTGACCTGGTGGACGGGATATATCGGCTGCTGCATTCCGACGAAAAACTGCCGGTCAATATCGGCAATCCGGGTGAGATGACCATACTGGATTTCGCCGAAGCGGTGATTGAAATCTCCGGCAGCGAATCAGAGATCGTCCATATCCAGCCCAGTGACGAACGGGTGACCGACGATCCCAAAGTGCGCCGCCCTGATATTCGTAAGGCGAAACGTGTTTTGGGCTGGGAGCCGAAGGTCGGTCTGGCCGAAGGGCTGGCCAAAACCATCGACTATTTTCGCAGCCGAGTCTAGTCTCACCGGTTGTTGGGAGCTTCCCTGCATTGCCAACGCGGCGCCAGCGGCACTCTCTTGATGAACCTATCTTGGTAACCAAACCCTTCTCAATAATAAGAATCCCGGGTGCCGCCGCCAATTGGCAGCCCCGGATTTTTGTTGTCACCGCACTGCTGCTGGGCCTGGCGGCTGCCAAGCTGCCGCCATCGACAACGGCAGTGGCGCTGCTGGTTGCGGCACTGGCTGTCGCTGTTGTTGTTCGGCCGGTGATTGGATTGATACTGGCCCTGCTGGCTGGCCCTTTCGGCGCCCTAGAGAATGTGTTGTTCAGCAGTCCCATGCTGGACAGCGGTCAGCTGCTGCTGCTGCTGACTTTGGCCGCTTGGCTGGGGCAGGGGATTGTCCGCCGCCGCATCAACCTTCGTCACAGCCGGATTCTGGTCCCTTTGCTGCTGTTTATTGGTATCGGCTTGCTTTCGCTCCTGACCGCCTCCTCGGTGCCCGATGGGATGAAAGAACTGTTGAAATGGATCGAGATCGCCTTGCTGATCTGGCTCGTTTCGGATGTGGAAGCTGAGGGCCCAAGAGACCGGGGTCGCAGATCATTGCTGGTGGTGAGCGGGCTGCTGCTGGCGGGATTGAGTCAGGCGTTGATAGGCATCTGGCAGTTTGGCCTCCGAGGGACAGGCCCGGAGCATTTCATCATTTTGGGCAGGTTTTACCGGGCATACGGCACCTTTGAGCAGCCCAACCCGTTTGGCGGGTTCATCAACCTGACCGCCCTGATGAGCCTTGGCATCACTATCGGCCTGGCTGCCGCCTATTGGCAGCAGCGCCAGGAGCGTGCCAACGGGGTTGACCAGACCCCGTACCGCTTTCTTTCGCTGCCGCTCAGCCCGCTGAATGTAATCGCATCCGGGGCGATAGCTGCCATCTCGGTGACGGCGCTGATGATGTCTTGGAGCCGGGGCGCCTGGCTGGGATTCGTAGCCGGATTGGCGGCGCTGCTCTTCTTCTACCCCAGGAAACGATGGCAAGGGGCTGCTTTGTTGGCCGCTGCCGCTGTGGTCGGTTCATTCTTGCTGTTGGCAGGGATCCAGGCGAATCTACTCCCGGCGACTATCGTGGACCGCTTCACCGACTTCGGGCAGGGACTGCAGCTTGATGACGTCCGCGGCGTAGATATTAGCGATACCAATTACGCGGTAGTTGAGCGTGTTGCCCACTGGCAGGCGGCCTTGAATATGGCCCGGGACAAGCTGTGGCTTGGGGTTGGGTTTGGCAATTATGCATCTGCCTACCCAAATTATGCGCTGCTCAACTGGCCAGATCCTTTGGGCCATGCGCACAATTACTATTTGAACCTGCTGGCGGAAGTCGGCATCCTGGGCCTAGCGGCCTACTGCCTCTTTTGGATCATGGTGATCCGGCAGACAGCCGGATTGATTAACACATTGGCTTGGCCAGACCGCGGCATCGCCCTCGGATTGATGGCAGCCTGGTTTGGGCTTTCAATCCACCATCTGGTGGACAACCTCTTTGTAAACAACATCTATATACATCTAGGATGCATGTTTGGACTGCTGCAGCTGTTGGAAATGAAAAGAGATAAGGTTTCTGTATGATTTCACTCTTCGTCAAGATCGCCGGCCGCTTTGGAATCAAGCCAAAGGAAGCGGAAAGATTCTTCAAGTTTTTGATCGTCGGTACGATTGGTTTCGTGGTCGATTTTGGTACCTTGGGTATTCTAAAGGAGTTGGTAGGCTTGCCGACCCTGACCGCAAATACCATTTCCTTTTCGGCCGCGGTCATCAGCAATTTCACCTTGAATCGGTTTTGGACTTATCCGGACTCAAGAGAGAAGAAAATCTCCTCCCAAATCGGTCAATTCGCCGCGGTGAGCCTCATTGGGCTGATTATCAATAACGGCATCCTGGCGGCACTGGAAAGCCCCTTTGACGCTATCCTGGCCGACGTCAGCATCATTTCGCTGAAAGGGTATATCCCCGCCAAGATGATTGCCACAATCGTGGTCCTGTTTTGGAACTTCTTTGTCAACCGTTACTGGACATACAATGATGTTGAATAGGGGCGCCGCAGTGTCAGTTGCTCAACTCCTTAGCCATTCACCTAAATGCCAATGAGCAGATCCACGCGCCAAGCGGGCTCAAAGCGTATCGGCATTGATGTGACTGCCGCCATCACTCAGGGAGGCGGAATTGGGCGGTTCACTCGAGAGTTGGTGAAAGCCCTGGCAGACGCTGACCATGACAACCAATACCGTCTATTTTCTGCCAAGCAGC
>JAHEEY010000423.1 GCA_024640485.1 Chloroflexota bacterium
GTTTTCGACGAATGGGTAGAAGTTACGAACGGGATCCGGAAGCCAAAGCGCGGCGGATCAACAAAGAATCGCTGCTGATTTTCCGCCGGCTGCTGGCATATGTCCGTCCCTATCGCCGGCGTATGTTTCAATCGGTGGCCGCGCTGATATTCAGCGCCGGCCTGGGGCTGGTGCTGCCGCTGGTGGTCCGCAATCTGGTCGATATTGTGCTGGTTGACATGAGTCTGGATGCGTTGAACCAGCTGGCCCTGGCCCTGTTGGGCGTGTTCGTGCTGCAGGCGATCTTCAGCTTCTTCCACCGCTACACCCTCTCCTTTGTGGGCGAGCACGTCATCGCCGATATCCGCATCCAGCTGTATTCCCATCTGCAGAGCCTATCGCTGCGCTTTTATGCCGAGCGGCGGGTCGGCGAGATCCTCTCCCGCCTGACCAACGATGTCTCCCTGCTGCAGTCGGCCATTACCAATGATTTGGTGGCCCTGCTGCGGCAGTTGATCACCTTGATCGGCGCCGCCGCGCTGCTCTTTTTCCTCGATTGGCGGCTGACCCTGATTATTTTGGCCGGCATCCCGGTCATTTCCCTGACCATGGTCTGGCTGGGACGCAAGATCCGGGCCGCCTCCAAAGACCAGCAGGACGCCCTGGCGGAAGCGGCCAACGTGGCCGAAGAGACCAGCAGCGGCATCCGCATCGTCAAATCATTCACCCGCGAGCCGTACGAGATCGGCCGCTTCAGCGATCGGGTCTACGCCACCTACGATGCCGCCATGCGCCGGGCCAAGATCGCCGCCATTTTGGGGCCGACCATCGGCTTCATGGCCTTCTTCTCCATCACCATCACCCTCTGGTTCGGCAGCTACGAGGTCATCCAGGGGCGGCTGACCGCCGGCGGCCTGGTCGCCTATCTGGTCTACACCATGATGGTCGCTTCTCCCATCGCCACCATGGCTGGCCTCTACGCCCAGTTCCAGGCGGCCTTGGGCGCCAGCGAGCGGCTGTTTGAGCTGCTGGACACCAAGCCGGCAATCGTGGAAAAACCGGAGGCCCCGTCCCTGCCGGCCATCCGGGGCCAGGTCGCCTTTGAAGGGGTTCATTTCGCCTACGATGCTGATTTGGCGGTGCTCAGGGATGTCAGCTTCAGCAGCCGGCCCGGGCAGGTCATCGCCCTGGTGGGCCCCAGCGGCGCCGGCAAAAGCACCTTAATCAACCTGATCACCCGCTTCTATGATGTCACCGCCGGCCGGGTCACCATCGACGGCTTGGACGTGCGCGACGTCTCTTTGAAGAGCCTGCGCTCCCAGATCGGCATCGTCCCTCAGGAGACGCAGCTGTTCTCCGACACCGTAGCTGCCAATATCCGCTACGGCAAACTAGAGGCCAGCGACGCCGAGATTGAAGCCGCCGCCAAAGCGGCCAACGCCCATGAGTTCATCATCAACGAACTGGGCAGCGGCTACCAGACGATGGTCGGCGAGCGGGGCACCAAGCTCAGCGGCGGACAGCGGCAGCGGGTGGCCATCGCCCGGGCCATCCTCAAGGATCCCCGCATCCTCATTTTGGATGAGGCCACCTCCTCGCTGGACAGTGAGAGCGAAGCGCTGGTGCAGGAAGCGCTGCAGCGGCTGATGGTCGGGCGGACCAGTTTCGTCATCGCCCACCGGCTCAGCACCGTCACCAACGCCGACTGGGTGCTGGTCCTGGACCGCGGCAGCATCGTGGAGCAGGGCACCCATGCCGAACTGCTGGCCCTCTCCGACGGTCTCTACCGCCGGCTGTACCAAATGCAGTTCAGCAGCGCGGAAAACATCATCGAACCTTAGCAGCCGCTTCTGGCTTGAAGCGAGGCCCATACCTTGAGAAAAGAAAGCGACTTCTTCATGCGGATCATCAATCAGTTTGCCGGCGCCATCGGCCGGGCGATCAGCCTGGCGTTGGGCGGCCACCTGCATGAGTCTGAGATAGTCATCGAGCAGGCCACCACTGAGCTGCTCAAGCTCACCCCAACCGGCGTCACCGCCCTTTCTGATGAGGACCTCCTGGCAACGCTGCAGCTCAATTCCCAGATTGCCTGGCAGGCCAAAGCGATTGTGCTGGCTTCGCTGCTGCACCAGGACGCCGCCATTAAGCTGGCCTGCGGCGAGGAAGGGGCCAGCTTCGCCCGACGGCTGAAAGCGCTGGGCTTGATGCTGTCGGTGTCGGCGGGGGAGTGGGAGCTGCCCGACTATGCCCCCACGGTGGATGAACTGGTGGAAACGGTCGCCGAATTCCAGCTGCCGGCATCTACCAACGCCCGCCTGTTCGCCTACTACCAGCAGCAGGGCCAGTATGACCTGGCTGAGAACGTGCTCTTCGATTGGCTGGAGTCTGAGCTTGAAGACGACGGCGCCGGCATCGATCCGGTCGCTGCCGGCATCGATTTCTACCGCGCCCTTCAGGGGAAGGACGATCAGACCCTCAAGGGCGGCGGCCTGCCCAGGGAGGAAGTCGACGCCGGCCTCAGCGAGCTGCTGGAGATGTTGGAAACCCCCTAAACCGCCGCAGTTGCCCCAAACTGTGCCCAAAGCCAAACTCCCTCTTGACACCATCTAATTCCTCGCTTATCATATGTTCCATGTAACATAGGTTACTAAGAATGCAGTCGGCGCGCACGCGGCGCCTCAGGACAAACAAGATGTCAATCAAACACGCGATTTTGGGATTTTTGAGCTGGGAACCGCTGACCGGCTATGATTTGAAGAAGCGGTTCATGGAATCAACCACGTTGTATTGGACAGGGAACAACAACCAGATCTACCGCAGCCTGGTGGACCTGCATCAAGACGGGCTGGTCACCAAAGAAGTGCGGCAGCAGGAAAAACTGCCGGCGCGCAAGATCTATTCGATTACCGCTGACGGCAGAAAGGCCCTGCGGGAATGGGTGCTGCAGCCGCCGGAACTGCCCCAGCTCAAAAACAGCTTCCTGGTGCAGCTCTCGTGGGCCGATCAATTGGCTGACAGCGAGCTTGAGCATCTCGTGGAAAGCTATCAAGAAGAGGTACAGGTGAAGCTGCTGATGCTACAGGAGCAGTTCGCCCGGGGAAACAACGCCCCCGATCGAAGCGCCCGCGAACGGCTGCTGTGGCGGCGTATTTCCAGCAACATGATTTCCTATTATCAGAATGAGCTCAATTGGGTCCAGGAATTGGGACAAGAGCTTGAAGCATTGTAGATAGATCGCGGAGGAGTGAGCCATGCAAACGATTTACAAGAGCGAAGCCGGCGCGGCTGAGGTGATGTCCTTTTACGAGGGCGCTATCGCCGCCTGGCCGGTACCCTACCAGACGATGACCGTACCCACCCGTCACGGCGAGACCTTTGTGATCGCCTGCGGCGAAACAACCGCGCCGCCGCTGCTGCTGATCCACGGCGCCGGCAGCAACTCCGCCATTTGGGCGGGCGATGCCGGGGAATACAGCCGCTGCTTCCGGGTCTACGTGGTCGACCTGCCCGGCGAGCCCGGCAAGAGTGCCGCCAACCGCCCCTCTTGGGAAGGGCCCGCATTCGCCGACTGGCTGTCCGATGTCTTCGACCAGCTGGCGCTGGAGAAGGCGGCCCTGGTAGGAATCTCTCAGGGCGGCTGGACCGCGCTGAAGTTCGCCGCCGCGTATCCGGATCAGGTGACCGAATTGGCGCTCATCTGCCCCGGCGGAGTGGTTGCTGACCGGCCTTCATTCCTGCTCACCGCGATCCTGTCCATGGCCCTGGGCAAGTGGGGGCTGCGGCGGATGATCCGCAAGCTGTACGCCGATCAGCTGGTCCCCGACGGTGTGGAGGAGATTACCTTGATGGTCAGCAGCCATTTCAAGGCGCGGATTGGCGTCGTACCGGTCTTCACCGATGAGGAGCTGCGCCGTTTATCGATGCCCGTCTTCCTGATCGGCGGCGATCAGGACATCATCCGTGACAACCAGCAAATCGCCGCCCGGCTGGAGGGACTGCTGCCCGATTTCCGGGCGCAGATCGTCCCTGGCGGCGGCCATGCATTGATGTATACCGTGGAACCTATCCAGTCGTTCCTGGCCCAGCCTGAGCATGTCATGTAGCTCACCTCCGGCCTGAACGGCCGGCAGTTGTGAGGTGAGACAATGACAACAGTCACTAACTTCGGACAGTGGGCAGCCGTTCCCGGCGGGGCGGTCGAACTCT
>JAHEEY010000054.1 GCA_024640485.1 Chloroflexota bacterium
TGTTCTTTTCTGCGACCAGCTGGTCGGCTAACCACTGCACCTGGTCGTCACTGGCGCCGGCAGCCATAGCCACTTGACGGGCATGGAGCCGCATATGGCCCTTCTGAATACCCACCGTCGAGAGCGCCTTAAGCGCGCCCAGGTTCTGCGCCAATCCTACGGCGGTGATCACCTGGGCCAGTTCAGCCGCGGTTTTCACCCCCATGATTTTGAGGGCCACTTGAGCGGTGGGGTGAACTCTAGTGGCTCCGCCCACGATGCCCACAGCCATTGGCAAGGTCAGCTGGCCGAACAGATCCCCATTTTCATCCACGTGCCAATCGGTCAGCGCCTTATAATGGCCGTCTTGAGCGGCATAAGCGTGGGCGCCGGCTTCAATCGCGCGCCAATCATTTCCGGTGGCAATACAGACCGGATCGATACCGTTCATGATCCCTTTGTTGTGGGTAGCGGCTCGAAATGGGTCTACCAGAGCAAAGGCATTCGCTTCTTCGATAAGCCGGGCGACCTCCTGCCCGGTGCGGCCCGGCACAGCCAGTTGGCTGGCAGGAACGGTGCAGCGGGCGGTGGCGGTCCGATAGACAGCCAAATTGGAGAGAATCCGCAGGCTGGAACGTCCGCCGGTCATCTCAGCCAGCACCGGCGCCATTCTTTCCACAGCCGTATTGATGGTGTTGGCGCCCATAGCATCCCTGGAATCGTACAGCAGATGGATGATCAGCATCGGCCCTACCGGCGTTTCCGGAAAGGGGCGGATCTCGATACCGCGGGCACCGCCGCCGAACTTCAGGATAACGGGATCGCAGGCGTCGGCGATGTCCAGCAGCTCCTGTTTATTGGCTTCCACCGCGGCAACCGCAGCGTCCATGTCGGGAATGTCCAACAGCTGAACCTGCCCGATCATGACCGGGTCAGTGGTCTCCGTCTGAAATCCGCCGCCGGCCCGAATCGCTTTGGCCATATTGCTGGCGGCAGCCACGACGCTGGGCTCTTCTACCGCCATAGGGACCAAGACATCGCGTCCGTTTATCTGGAAGTTAGCGGCTATGCCAAAGGGTAATTCATACGTTCCCACCACGTTTTCGATCATCTTATCAGCCGTACTGGCTTGCAGCCCTCGTCCCGACAAGCATGCCTTTTCTTGATCGTCCAAATCAGCCCAATCGCTGATCAACGCCACCCGCTCTTCGATTGACAAATTGTAAAAACCGGACAAACGTGAAGATTTTTTTGACATACCGGTCTATTCTCCGTAATCTCGCCATGAGTCAAGGAAATACCGTGAGGCTCATGAAAAATTGAAACCAACAACTTCCTTGGAGGGCTCTCAGCCAGGATAGCGCCTGACCCAAAGGCAAATATAGCCTCGATTTGCTGTCAAAATCTATCCAGCCAGCTGATAACGGCTGTAAATGAGCAAAGATTAAGCTGCTGTTGCCATTCAATTCCCCTCCGCCCGCCGCCGTCCTCTTGACCCTGGATTTGACGTCGGGTAGCATTTCTTTATGGATCATCTTGGCATGATCCCCTGGGCGAAGGCGCCCGTAACTTTGAGCAGAGTCTTATGAAATCATCAACCCTGACCGGTCTATCTCTTACCCTATTCATGATCATCCTGGTATTGCTGGCTGGCTTTGTGTTTCTGGTTCAAGGGCGGCAGACAGCGCGGGAGCAGAACGAGAGCCAGCAGACTCAGATCGAGAACCTGGAAGGGAAGAGTCAGCAGCGGGCCATAGAACTGGCGGCGTCAGAAGCCACCCGCACCGCCACCGCCGGCAGATTGGCAACTGTGGAATCGGATGCTGTGCTGCTGGAAGGGCAGTTGGTCAACAGCCAGCAGCGGGTGGATGAGCTGACCAATGAGGCCGCGCAGATGTTGATAGAGATGGAAGCGGTCATCGCCAGCCGCGACCAGCTGCTTCTGGAACAGGAGCAGGTATCTCAGCAGCTGCCTTTGGTCGCCTTTATCAGCCCGGATGACGGGGCGATATTCACCACCGGCGACAGGGTACCGCTAACAGTAGCAGCTGCCGATTTCAACGGCATCAGCAGCATCAGCCTGCTGATTGACGGTGAACTGTTCAACACATACCGGATCGACAACGAACGGCTTTTTTCAGTTCAGGATGATTGGCAGCCGGAGGGGATAGGGATACATACGATCAGTGTATTGGCTGCAAACAACGCCGGACGGACCAGTGTGCCGGTTACGATTACCCTCGAACTCATCGACGTTGAGACACGAAATCTCAGTATGGTCGCCCAAATTGAAGCAGACACTGCCAGACTGCGTGGTGTAGCCCCAAGAGCAGAAGTCACGGTGACCTTTCTTACAGAGGAAGCGTCGCTGAGCCAGACCGCGGCTAGTTTTGGGGCGCCAGCAGGCTCTGGAGAGGCAGAAGCGGATCTGCGCACCCTGGCGGCTTTTGATTTCCTGGCTGCCGACTACGATTTGGCCAAAGCGCAAGCGGCCTTGCTTCGTGAGCTAGGGCCGGCGGTCCATGATCCTGCGGCGACCAATTACCTGACCGTACAGGAAGATGGCGAAATGACCCTCCAAAGCCAGTGGGAACATATCCATGCCTTCGCCCACACGCTGCAGGCAGATATGCATCCGCTGGATCAAATTCAATCGAATTTGGAAAATTCCGACGCCCGAATCGCTTTCTATGCGCTGATGGAGGGGGAAGCCAATCTGCTCCAATCCCTTTATCTCTCCGCCGGATATTTCAGCGGACAACAGCGAGCGGAGATCTCAGGTGCCGGCTGGGGCGGCGATGAGGCCGCATTACTGGCATACCCTCCCATACTCTCGGCGGCCCACACCTTCCCTAAAGAGGCGGGCACCCAATTCGCCGCCGCCCTCTACCAGCAAGGGAAGAACAGTTTTGACCTGATCAATGCCGCCTGGAACAATCTGCCCCAATCCAGCGAACAGATCCTGCACCCCGACCGGTATTTGGCAGGGGATGTGCCCCGACTGGTGTCACTGCCGGCTTTCGGTGAGACCTTGGGCGATGAATGGGCGCTGATCCGCGAAAATTCGCTGGGAGAGTTTCTACTGAGCCAATATCTGGCCCAGAAGTTGAGCCAGGAACAGGCGGCTTCAGCCGCGGCCGGTTGGGGTGGTGACCGGTATGCTGTTTACTGGAACGACCGGCAAGGGGAACTGGTGATGGCGCTCCGTCTGGTATGGGACTCCCCCGCTGAAGGGGCTGAGTTCGCGGCGGCTTTCCCCGGCTATCCGGCAAGGCTTTACGGCGGAAACGGAGAACTGCAGACCAATGGCGGTGAATGCTGGCAGGGAGAATCGGCGATCTGCCTATATCAGTTTGGAGAAGACACCTACGTGGTACGGGCCCCCGACATCAGCACGGCTGCCGCCGTCGCCGGGAATTTCGAGCTCGAACAGTAACGGTCAGCTGTTATCTAGTTCCACATCATCAACGATACCGACAATGACCGCTCTGACAGGAGCAACTGCTCGCTTCAGGATCTGGCGGGCGCCGTTTCCTTCGTCCATAACCAGCACTTTATCCCCCACGCCGGCCTGGACCACATCAACACAGATGTCATAAGCGCCGGTAGGAACCCCTTCCGGAGACAATCGATCCACAATCAGCAGCTTACGGGCATGAAACGCTTCATGCTTGATCGTTGCCACAACCGTGCCTGAGACCTGCCCTATATACATCGTTATTCCTTCACCAAATCAACATCATCTACAATGCCGACGATGGCATGATCTACCGGCACAAACGGGATCGGCATCGCCTGAGCCGCTTCCCGGCTGCCGACGATAAAGACCAGTTCACCAGGGCCAGCCTGTGCCGTGGCATCGGCGGCAACGACAGGCTCCCCTATGGGCTGCTGCTGCTTGGTCAAGGGCTGCACCACCAGGAATTTGATTCCCTCCAGCCCTTCGTATTTTGTCGTGGCAACCACGGTGCCGATCACTTTAGCTAATTGCATAGATGTTACTTATTGAATTCACGATCCCGGTTCATTCGAATAAACAAGAGACATCGCCGGCATTACCAATCGAAATGAGCGCCAAACCTGCCGCTGCTGTCAACGTTAGGCCACATTTCGCCATGCAGCTGGGTGATAATTGACTGCTTGAACAGTTGCTCCTGGCAAAGACCAGCACTGATTTCCATGGCTGCCTCGACATCGGCAACCAGGCCGGTAAACATGGTCAATCCTTTGCCGCCCAGCCCATCGCCTAATCTGAGGCTCAGCAGGGATACTTCGGCACCTTTCAGTCCAGCGTCAGCCGCTAAAATCGCGGATGCTACAGAATGGGTTTCCACCACCCCTAAGGCATCTCCAGCGACAGGCTGCCGCCGACCAGTTAGCGCCTCAACCACACCAGGGTGAACATTTGGCAGAAACAGCATGTCGCGCAGCGCCGACTGTCCCAGCTCTTGGCCCACATCGACCGCTTCACCGACAGGCGCTACTTCGCCGGTTACCAGCACCAGATAGTGGCCTGGCTGAACCGTTCCGGAGCGGATGCGGTCAACCGGAGCCCGTTTCACCATGGCGTCGCCAGCCTGAATCCCAACAGCGATGCTGTTGAATTCAAGGAGAGCCAGTGCGGGGTAATCAGCTGTGTCTATGGTCATTGGTTAATGATTGTCTTCAGCTCTTCTTTGAAGTCACCCGCTGCCAGATGACATCACCCATCCGGTTGACGATGGTAGGCAGAGGAGATTGGGCCGAGGTCAGAGTGAGCGGCACCCCTTGGGATAGCGCCCGGCCTTGATTGGTGTCATAGCCAACCTTAAAAGCGATCCGTGCGTTGAGGCCTCTTTCCACGGTTGCCCGAGGCAGCTGGGCTTCAGCCGTGGTATGGTTGAGAATGTAAGATTTCTGCTTGAAGGTCATCCCCATCTTAGCCAATGTCCGGTTTACCTGAACCGCGGACTGAACAGAGATCATCTCCGGCGTCAGCACCTGCAAAACAATATCAGATGATTCCAATCCAGCGATAAAAGCGGGGCTGAACGTGTGGGGGAGATCGATGACCGTAAACTGCAGATTGTTTCGCATTAATTCCAGCATCTTTTTGGTCAGGGCAGCCGAAGGCAAATCCGGCGGCATTGGATCTGCCGGAGCAGCCAGGAGCTGCAAACCCGATTGATGGGCAATCAACTGCCCCTTCAACGTCTCCCAATCCAGCTGGCTTTCATTACGCAGATTTGCCCAGCTGCTGTGCGCCTGCAGGCGCATATGCATGACCGCTTGTCCCACCGATGAAGAGAGATCCACCAGCGCCACGCTCCCCTGGCTGACGCGAAGCAGTGAGGCTGCCAAGTTGACGGCAATTGTCGTTTGCCCCACCCCACCGCGCAGGCCATAGAAGCCTATAACTAAACCTTCTTGGGGCGCCTCACTCTTCTCAGCTTTCTCCGCTAGCAGGGTCTTTACTTTGTCGATCAATTCTTGGGAAGTGACCGGTTTACTCAAATAATCGCTGGCCCCACTCTTCAATGCGGTCACCCGATCAATTTCCTGGGCCCGAGCCGTCAAAATAAGTATGGGGAGATTCTCGGTTTCTTTGTTTTCGCGAAGCTGGCGGGCAACATCGTGTCCGCTCATGTGGGGCATCATGACATCTACTACCAGCATGTCTGGTTTTTCGATTTCCAGCTGCTCCAACCCTTTGATGGGGTCGCCAACTAGGGTAACTGTGTGCCCGCCACGCTCCAACATAAGGCCAACCATGCGTAATAGCTGGTCATCATCATCAATTACAAGAATCCTAGCCACAGCAGTTACTCCTTAATGTCTCAACTACTCACAACACGCCGCTTACATGACATAATAGCATAGCTAGGAGCCATATGAAAGAGAATTCCGGAACAATCCGTACCGGAGTCCTCGGCTGTCCCAGCCGATGTGATTAGATTAGACACTGATCTTGCGGACAATTTCCAGCAGGTTCTACGAGCACAGCCCCTTTCTATAATTGCATGAGCTGTCAGCTCTGATTGTGGCCAAGGCAAAAGATACCAATTCGCTCTTTATGAACAAGAATAAGATCGCCGCTATAAGAAATATCTGGAAAAACAGATGCAGACGCCTTGGCAGAAAAAACTAACTGAAAACGGCCAATAGACTGAACTAATATTTCACGAGGCGCCAACGTGCCCTCATGAATGATATCGCCATGAATTTCGAAAGAAGGTACCGTCAAGAATGCGGGGATAGCGCGTCCACGGGTAAATACCGAACGCCCATGGCCTGTCCCTACCGGAATACCTTCTCGTCTATCCTGAAGCACAATGAAGTTGATGTTTTCTTTGCGAAAAGCCGCTTGTTTGTAGTTAACGACGATTTCGCCTGGTTGGTGAATTCGAGAAATATACGCCTCTTGGATCTCCAAGAAACTGGTGTTTGGATTGCCGAGTTCAGCATGAATACCCCCGGCGCCCACCAGTGCACGTCCGGTCACCCGGTAAGCATCCGTGAATAGATCGAGATTGATTAACTGACGTACACCAAAATTCCCTGTAACCATATCATTTCTCCGGTTGCTAGCGAGGCGGCCGGCATGCCTCGCCCCTATTTAGCCTAATGATACAACAACTGATCATACGATTCGAAATGAGTCAACCAGGGTGCATCGCCGAATCCGGCTGAAACTGACGGGATTTGTGATCCCTTCACCAGTAGGGCTGGCAATTGTAAAAGAACAGAACCCTTCACCACCGTACCCAAGCCCTGCCAAGCAAGGGCCGTTTTTGACGAAAATGCTGCAGTCCATCTCTCGAGCCATACGGCTGAGATTGTCCAGGCTCTTGGAATGCATCACTGCGGTATGCCGGAAGCCGTGCTCTGCGGCAACTGCCAAATCAATCCCCTGATCGGCATTGGCAACGCGCACCACAGGCATGATCGGCATCATCTGCTCCGACCAGACGATAGGATGATCCTCATCTACCTCGACCACGATCTGGCGCACCTCTGGCCCAGCGGAAATGCCGATTTCCGCCAATAGGATATTGGCATTCTTACCGATGAACGCTTTGTTCATGTCAGCATGTTTACGCGGGCCCCGCTCTTTCACCGTCACCGCTTTCCAGAGCCGGTTAAACTGCCAGCTGTTGATCTTCACCGCCCCGTTGCGGGTCATCACCTGCATCAGCTCATCGGCGATAGAATCGACCGCGAAGGTCTCTTTTTCGGTGGTGCAAACGATATTGTTGTCGAACGAGCCGCCAATCACGATATCACGGCCTGCTTGGGCGACATCGGCGGTTTCATCCACCACCACCGGCGGATTTCCCGGTCCGGCACAAACTGCCCGCTTGCCACTGCGCATCGCCTCACGCACCACCGCAGCGCCGCCGGTCACCGTTAATAAACGGATGTCTTGGTGTTTCAGCAAAGCCTGGGCCGACTCAAGCGTTGGATCTGCGACACAAGTCAACAGATCGGGAGGCCCGCCAGCCCTCAGGATAGCTTGATTCAATATCTGAACTGTGTGGTTGGAAGCCCCTTTGCTGCCGGGATGGGCGTTAAAGACAACCGCATTTCCAGCCGCAATCATGTTGATGGAATTGCAGATCACCGTGCTGGTTGGATTGGTGCTGGGGGTCAAAGAACCGATGAGACCGTAAGGGGCATATTCGGTAATGGTTAATCCACCATCACCGCTCCAGGCGCCGGTTTCCAACGCCTCGGTCCCCAGTGCTTTGTCCGCGTTTAGGATATTCTTGAGGACCTTGTCCTCGACACGCCCCATACCTGTTTCGCTGCAGGCCATTTCCGCCAGCACATTGGCATGTTCTCGTCCAGCCTGCCGCATGTGGGAGACCATGCTTTTGCGAATGGCCAGGGGCATCTGGTTCAGCCGGCGAAAGGCGACCTTGGCGGCGGCCACAGCTTCATCCAGGGTGTTGTATACACCCTGTTTACCAGCGCTGGCAGCGGCAGCCGGCGCCCCATAGCTAGCGCTTCTGGTGGCTGCGGATGAGGAAACTGGCTTCACAGCTGGTTTTGGCTCAGGGGGACTCCCTGCAGCTGTTCCCACTTCGTTCATCACGCGATCAATAATGGCTTGAATTTTAGCATCATCCATTACAGTAAAACCTCAATTATCACTGCGGGGTAATGAGCGGGCCAGATGGAACTTGTTCCATTCCTCCAAGTTCCAGGGCCGGCCGGGCTCTTCTCTGCTGCGAATAAACGCCTGATCCACCGGCGCCGCCGAATAGTCACCGCTAGCTGTCATCTGTGCCAGCAGCTCATCAAACAGGGCGGACAACATCTCGGCTCGCTGGTTGAACCCGGACTGATCCAGTCCCGGCCCGTTGGCTGCCGTCAGCACTCGATCGGAAAAATCCCCGGGAAGCCACGGCAGATTAAGCAGCGCCTGCATTTCACGGCTGCGCCACACCTGCCAACGCCGGTTATAAGCAAACAACGCCTGGACCAGATAGGTATAAGCCGCATCCAGCCGATCGTGAGCGATCACCGGCCCTTGGCTCTGCCAAATCATCTGCGGCTTGCCGCCGCCAAGCTGCTGCTCAATCCGGATAATCGCCTCGTCCAGGCGGGCCATGCGCAGCCCCTCCGGATAGGCGGTGCGCCGGGCAATCAGTTGGGCAGCCCGGCCATCGGGATCATACGCGATCCATCCTGAATGGAGGTCCGCCCGGTCGCCCTCAGGCCATTCAAAAGCGGGATCGGCCCATTGAGGCCAATACCGACGGGAGAAGTCGAACCGAACCCCTTTGAGATCCCTGGTAAAGACGCTTTGGAAGGTACCTTCGTCTGGCTGCCAGATCGCTTCTGCTGGCGCGATATAGAGATCCAACGGATCCAGGAATATGACGGCGTCAATATCGGAATCGGGACGCATTTGACCCGTGGCGATACTTCCGATGCCGACTACCGCGATGACGGCGGGTTCCGGCGCCAACAGCCGCTCAATAAAAGCGCGCAGCTGCTGCCGCTTCTGCTCTGTTGCTGGTGTCATACCCTACGCCTACGCTGTCTGAGGAACCAATGACCAAGCGCTACGGCGTGCTCTTCTGGTATTTTTCGACGCCGTCTACTTCCCAGGTGTCCACGATGGCCATAATCACCGCATCACATGGCCTTTTGTCGGTGTACACCGTTTGACGCGCCGAACTGCCGCTGGCGACCATCACCACTTCACCCACGCCGGCGCCCACAGCGTCAGCGGCAACTACATAGCCCGCTTCGTCATCATTATCAATGGAGAGCCGGCGCACAACCATAAACCGAAGACCGTCTAGGGTGGCCTCTTTCCTGGTCGCAACCAAGGTACCAACAATTCTGCCAAGAAACATGGTGTGTTATTGGATGCCAGGAATTAGCATCCGGTATCCATTAGGACGGCCAGATGCTAATCGCCAGCTGAATATCAGGCATCGCCTTGGGAAGCGCGACCCAATGGTAAAGTCGTATCGACATTCGCGTGCGGGCGTGGAATGACATGGACAGAAACAACTTCGCCCACTTTCTCCGCGCCCCGGGTGCCAGCTTCTACGGCTGCTTTTACGGCGGCAACATCGCCACGAACGATGGCGGTCACAAAACCACCGCCGGTTTTCTCATACCCGACCAGTTCGACCCGTGCGGCTTTGACCATGGCATCAGATGCCTCAACCATGGCAGCGAAGCTGCGGCATTCGATCATACCTAATGCTTCTGTCATGTTAGTCTCCTTACTGAACAATGAAATGTAAAATGCAGATAAGTTCGTGACTGCTGGGCTGGCCAACTAGCTGAGCCCGTACAATCCGCGAGCGGTCTGCGGATCTTCAACAACAATTATGAGCTGGGACTTCCCTACTCTTTCGCTTTAACGACGTCGGGAACCCGGCCGCTGACGCTTTCAATCGCGTCGATCGCTGCCTGGTAACCAGCCATAATATCTCTTTCTTCGCCGCCCAGATATACCCGGCCGAAGCTGCCAAAGGCATGCACTTCAAGGATATTGAGGTCGGCCCGCTTCTCGGCTTCATTAGCCGCTAATGCCGCATAGGCTGCCGGCTGTACTTCCATCACATACATCGTCTGACCAGCCAGAATCATATGTCCATGACGCATCCGGTTGATCAACTGTACTTGATGGGGATCGATGTGCCGGATGATCTGGCTTGACACCACCCGCGGCTTCAACCGATCTTCCTCTTTAAGCTCCAGAGCTTCCAGAATGGCGGCCCCGGCAGCGCGTACATCCGCCTGGCTTGAAGAATGTATTTCCAACAAACCATATAGGCGTTCCACAATCTGCATTCCCGGACGCACCCCCGTCGATTTCAGAGCGATATCGGTGATGCGGTTGATCTCGATACCAGGCGAAATTTCGATCCACAATGAAGCATCATCGGGGAGCGGCAGAAAACCTCTGGCGACAGTACCCAGAAAGGCGGAATGCTGTGGTTGAAGACTATCTAGGAACACATAGCTACGTAATTCAACAGACAAAGTTATCTACTCCTTCTAGATGATTGCCAGTCAACCCACTCTTCCGACAACATCTGCTGTCGAGCTATCTTACCGTCCCGCACCTCGCCGGAACGATGCTCAAGCAGAAAATCGAGCTGGCTCATAAATTCGGCATCGTAAACTAACTTGCCGCAAATATCACAGGTGTAGGCGGGGGCATCGGAGATCACCAACATCTCGCCGCCGATTCTTTGAAGATAAGGCGCATGTATCGGTTGATAATGGCCGATTCGACAGCTCTCGCAGTTCATAGCCGCACCTTACTGCCCTGACTCACTAACGATTCGAATGCCCGCGCTGGCCCCAATTCGGGTGGCGCCGGCTGCGATCATCGCCTGGGCATCGGTAAAACTGCCAACACCACCAGCTGCCTTAATCCCGATATCTGGCCCAACGACACGGCGCATCAAGGCCACATCTTCAACCGTAGCCCCGCCAGGGCCAAAGCCGGTCGATGTCTTTACATAATCAGCACCCGCCGCCCGAGACAATTGGCAGGCGATCACCTTTTCCTCATCGGTTAACAAGGCAGCTTCGATAATCACCTTCAGCAAGGCGTTGCCAGCATGGGCAGCGCGGGCCACCGTGCCCACATCTTCATGCACCATTTTGTAATCTTTGGATTTTAAGGCACCGATATTGATCACCATATCGATCTCGGTCGCCCCGTCCCGAATCGCTTGCTGCGTTTCGAACGCCTTCACTGTTGGCGGCGTGGCTCCCAGGGGGAAACCAACAACTGTGCAGACATCTACGGACGAACCCTTCAGCAGCTGCGCCGCCAGCTTGACATGGGTGGGGTTGACACAAACTGAGGCAAACTCATAGGTGCGCGCTTCATAACACAGCTGAGCGATTTGGTCTTGGGACGCATCCGGTTTCAGCAGCGTATGATCGATCTTGCGGGCAATACGGCCGTTTACGGGGTGAGAACCGAGGACAGAGGTGACCCGTGACGCCCCGGCCTCTACGACTTTGTCGACATGAGTGGGGCAGTTAGCCACGCAAGAGCCGTCAGTACAGTTGCAGGTCGAGGATCCACTGGTTTTTCCGGCAGCCTGATCGAGCCGCAAAATCACTTCACGGGTTACTTCCTCAATGATTCTTTCGATAGTCGGCTGATCGTACATAAACTACTACCAGATTCTAGATTGTATTTACTTTTGTGAAATAGTTGGCGCAGTCGGTTGGCCCTTACTTGGCCTCATCTTTTCGAAAACCGTTCGCCTATCTGATCGATTTTGTCGACCCGGCGAGCGTGACGACCGCCGCCGAATTCGGTAGCCAACCAGCTGGTCACGATCTGCTTGGCCAAATTGGGGCCGATGAGGCCAGCACCCAACGTCAACACGTTGGCATTGTTGTGCTCACGGCTGTTAACCGCAGTCGCTTGATCATAACACATTGCCGCTCGAACACCAGGGACCTTGTTCGCGGCCATGCAGCTGCCAATGCCGGCGCCATCAATAATGATGCCTCGACACGCCTCTCCGCTAGCCACTAATCGAGCAACCGCATAGGCAAGATCGGGGTAGTCAACGGCTTCAGTACTGTAAGTTCCGCAGTCGATCAGCTGGTAGCCAGGCTCGCTAGCGCCCAAGAACTCCTTGAGCTGCTCTTTCAACTGGAAGCCGCCGTGGTCTGCACCCAAAGCGATCTTGTGTTTCTGGCCTCCCGCCCGCAGTGGGGCAGCAGCATGGGTTGAAAGGTTGCGGGACTCATCCGCCTCAGCGCCGCTGACACTCAAATTGATTTTCCGCTCCATCGCCACCTGACGTGCCAGCGGGGTCACCAACACGTTGGGCGAAATATGATGGACCGAATTAAATGGCAACTGCCGCACCGTTTCAGCGTCCAAAATCTCCCGCTTTGAAGCTGAAGATGCGCCTTGGCTATCCCCTAATGTTCTTGCCACCACTTGTCGGACCAATGCTTTGATATCATCGTGCTGGTAGCTCATGGTGCTCCATTCTGCTCTGCATTCGCAGTGAAGTGATCAATAGGTGACCAATTGTCCGGCGGCCAATAGATGAACATGGCTCTACCGATGATGTTTTCCTCCGGCAGAAACGACCATGAGTGAGAATCACTGGAGTTATTGCGATTGTCTCCCAGGACGAAATATTGGCCTTCCGGTACATCCCAGCTGCCGCTGTAGTTAGGCTCCGCGCTGATATAAGGCTCATCTAGGGTAACGCCGTTCACCTTCACCTTGCGATCAGCAATATCGACATGATCACCGGAGACACCAATGACACGTTTGATCAAATTCAGTTCGTTGCGGGGGTGGTGAAAGACGATGATATCGCCAAATTCCGGCTTATCCAGATAATAGCTAACGTTATTGATAAGCAGATACTGACCGTCAGACAACGTAGGGTTCATACTGCTGCCGTCTATGCGATATCGGCCGACGAGGCTGTTGACCAGCCAGAAAATGAAGAAGGTCAGCAGCAGGGTCTCAATGATCTCACGGGCTACAGATTCAGCTGACTGGCGTGAGTCTACAACTCCCGGCGCGCTGGAAAGGCCGGCAGCGATATTTGAACTGGGTTCAGCTAATAACATTTCGTCCCACTCTTCAGGAGTGTCGTTGAGCACGTTTTTACCCTGCATCATAGGCAACGTGGAGATGATTCTCCACTAGTGAAAGTGGTCGAATTATAGTCCAGCCAGATATGCCACGCAAACCACCCCCTAACCTAATGAAAGGGCTGGTTTTCCACTGCGGCGGCATCACGCTAGCGCATCCAGCTGGATAATTATAGACGGGCCAATCTGCTTGCCCGAGCGTATCCCGCCCGTTACACTCGTGAGCGGAAACTCTTTGGGCGCAGGCATAAACCGATCCAAGAACTTGCTCTCTTTTCCCTACCGGCCGTGCCTTTGCCTCGGCTGACTTCGGGCGATGTCAACCAGTAACCTTTGGTCCATTATATCATATTATGTAAATCAAACGGGCTGCATTTGATCGCCTGCTTTCCGGCAAGACAAACTGCCAAGAACTTGCTGCCCTAACAGCTCCGGGGCAGTCGTACAGCGCTCTCGTCGGTCGCAGAGCGGAAGTGAATCTGATCGTTATGTTAACACCAGGACGGTATTTTCTAGAGCCTATCAGCACACTGACCCATCTCGCCGGCACAGCCGCCTCTCTCGTCGGCTCGATAACGCTGCTTCGCTTGACCTATGATGATCCTCCTAAGATGATCTCGATGCTCATTTACGGCAGCTGCCTGGTCTTTCTCTACGCCATCAGCAGTTCTCTGCATGGCATTAAGGCTTCAGAGAAGAACCGGATGCGGTTGAATCGTCTGGACCACTTAGGGATCTTCCTGCTCATCGCAGGCACCTACACCCCTATCACCTTTAATGTCTTTGCCAATCCCTGGCGCTGGGGGGATCTGATTTTTGTCTGGTCACTGGTGCTATTGGGAGCGGCCTTCAAACTATACAGCGAGACTATTCACGGATTTCTCAATACCTTTATCTACATTCTTTTGGGCTGGGGCGGCGCCTTGCCGCTGCTGTTCTCATCCAATTTCTCGCTGATTCCGTTCCCGGGATTAGCCTGGATATTGGCCGGAGGGGTGTTCTATTCTGTTGGCTTCGTCATTTATTATTTCCAGCGCCCCGATCCATATCCAGGAATATTCGGCCATCATGAAATATGGCACTTGTTTGTGATGGGCGGCAGCCTCTCCCATTATCTTTTTATACTGTATTACGTGGTGCCATTTGAGCGGGCCGCAACCGGATAATTCCCCGGCCAATCCCGCCGCACCTGATTTGACATCATCAGCAGGCATGCTACACTGACGAGCAAATGCGCGAGCGATTTGGACGTTTCAGCCACTGGTTATGGCATCAATTGAGTGTGTTGTTTACTCGACTGGGACGCTTGACCAGCAAGGGCGGTCCACCGTCAAAACACCCACTCACGAAGTTTGTCTGGAAAGTGTTTTTATTCCTGACAGCGCCTTTCCGCATCTTGGCTCGCTGGGCATGGCGTGCGGTCGTTGTTATCTGGCATTTTGGCGGCAGGTTGGGTTTGGCAATACGCAATCTCGCCTTGTGGCTGATCTGGGAGCCGCTTGTCTACGCCACCACCCCTCTACGAAAAGCCGGACGCTGGCTGTGGCGACTGTGGGGAAAAACGGGTTTGGCCCTGCGAAGCTGGCTGATCAGATTCTTCTGGAACCCGCTACGAGCTGTGCTTTCATGGATAGTCAGGAGAGTGCTGCTGCCGCTCCTCCGGCCGGTCTGGCAGGCCACTGCTCCCAAACGCAAATTACTTCAGCGCCGGATGCGGTCCAGATGGCTGTTGTTTCGAGCCCGGCTGAGGCTGACAATCAAACGCCCTTCACCGCCCGACCTGGCAAT
>JAHEEY010000055.1 GCA_024640485.1 Chloroflexota bacterium
TAGACCGGCCGGCTATGGCCGCCCTCTTTCATGCCAGGAAAAAGAAGTAGGCTGGGCGGGGCGCTGCCCTGGTCGTCCCGGGGCTTCTCCAGCGGTTTCTCTGCTGCTGAGATAAAATGGGGTTGATCAACGCCATCTTTCAAGCGCAAGGAGCGAAAAACATGTATTACGCCCTGTTTTACAAGACCGTGGAAAACTATGTGGAGAAGCGGGCCCCTTATCGTGATGAACACCTGGCCTATGCCACCGCCGCCCAAAATAGAGGCGAGCTCTTTCTTGGCGGCGCCTTTTCCGACCCAGCTGGTGGCGCTCTGCTGGTCTTCAAGGGTGATACCCCTGCCGTGGCTGAGCAGTTTGCCCAGAACGATCCGTATTTGAAGAATGGGTTGATCACAGAGTGGCAGGTTCGCCCCTGGACGGTGGTTATCGGCAGCTAGATTTACCCAGTCGCCGAAGAAGATTAATCGAAGGCGTGATGAAACGACCGACTCCCCTCCGGAGATGGTCGTTTTTTGTTTCCCTTTGTCAGACTTAACCTGCGCCCCCTGTCCCGATTGGCGCCTTCCGGGAGTCGCTTTCTCTGCCTCTGCCGGCAGCGGCGCGGCTCTCTACACATGGCTGGAGTGAGTGACGCCCTGGTGCTCACCTGCTCCCAGGCTGCCCGCGATGGGGATGCCGTTCAAGCTGGCGACAGTTTGGAATTGGATGGGAAAGATCGCCTCAACCGGTTTTCCAAATGCGGCACTTACCTCTGCCACTCTGGGCCAGATGCTGTTGTAATATATCCAGCGATCCTGGTAGTAGAATGAAAAATCAATTGCCTTTAAGAGTGATTGACGCTGATAGTTGAGGTAGTCCAGAAATGTGAACGAAGCCACCCCAAAAAACGGCTCCCTGTCAGCCGTCCGGCAGTTCAGGGTCAGGGTTGCCGGATCATTGATGCCGCTGCTGATCTCTGTGAACTCTGGCCGCGGCCGGATGGAAGATTCATCCTGCCCTGCCATCGTCTCCCAATCCCCTGATTCCTCCCAGACACAGCAAACCCGAAACGCATCGATCGGGAAATCGGTCCGGGGTCGGATTTGATCCTGAAACGCCATTGTCCACGCCTCCTGTGATTGTTCTGTGTCTGATGTTAAGCCAGAAACTTGGTTTAACAAAATGACCCTGCATCCGAGCCGTATTCTACTCACAGGAGGGAATCAATGTTGCCAAACACCAGCTGGAAGCTGATCAAAGAAACAGATGCGCTGTATATGATCCGGACGGCGGTCGTCGCATCCGCGGCTTTTGATTCATCTTCGGCTGAGTGGTTGACCAGGTTCACCCATCCAGCGATGGAATTTGTCTATCCTATCTACCGAGATCGCGAAGAACTGCTGGACAGGGTCATCGCCAAGGTAAACCAAGCGTGAGTTTCCCGTCATTCGGCAGCTTGATCCATGGCTGCCCGTATTCGCGCTGCCATGGAGGCCATCGCCTTTTCCGGCAGATCCAGCACCTGGTCTGTCACCTTCAGCGCCTCCAACTGCTGCTGCCGGAAGGGAACTCCCGGCGGTAGTGGGGCGATGTGCCAGTGAACGTGGCTGTTTCCCTGTTGGCTGCCCAATGAAAGCAGATAAACCCGTTCGGTCTCAACTACCTGTCGTACCGCTTCCGACACCCGGTAGATGAGCGACTGCAAGGCCAGGTATTCCGCCGGGGAAAAGTCGCCGGTCACCTGCTCGCGGTGAGCTCTGGGCGCTACCAGCGTGTATCCCACCATCATCGGGTATTTGTTGAGAAACACCACCGCCGTTTCGTCCTCGTAGAGGATGTGATTGGGATATGCGGGATTGCCTGCCAGCATTTCGCAGATGAAGCAGGGGCCGCGAGTAATGCGGTCGACATAGGCATTCATGTCAAATGGTTTGTAGGTAGGCATCTATTCTCCTTGGTTTGAAGATACGCATGGAAAGATCATAGCCTTTTTCCTTGGCTGCTGCCCTGCTGTTGGAATACGATTGGGCGGTGAAACTGCGCTGTGGAGCGGCTGAATTCGGTGCCGGAAACAGTCGGTCGCTCCGCAAGAATCTGGTTATCGCCCAGATGAATACAAGGGCAAAGAGAGGTGACTCTTGCAGTTAATCTGACCCAGGATAAGTTTTCCTTGGGAAAAAGCTGGTGTTTACCCCTGGACTTCTGATAGAATGAGAAGTTAATATCGGCGACCTTGGCGGCGGAGCCTGTATTTGTTGAAAAACGGAGGGTTTTTCTATGCTCAGGTCAAGTGAGTCAAGAACTGCGGAAACTTATGCGTTCGTCTTCTTTCCCCTCATAATTCTTGCCAGCCTCACATTTTTCGCTGCGACAACCAGCATTGCCGCTGTCGTTTCGGCCGTCGGCGCGCTTATTGGCTTGTGTATGGTATGGCGGCGGCACGAGCAAAAGGAGCGAACCAGTCTCTTCACCTTGGCCTCGGCTATCGCCCTTTTTGTCGGGCTCAGCTGGATGGGTGCCAGTGAAATCATGCTCCATCCGGCCGGCTCGTCACAGGGGTTGCATTTGCCGTCGGTCATAGGCTTCTGTTTCGCTCCGGGCTTGCTGCTGGTTGCCGCCGGCATCGTCCTTTACCGGTACGATCTCCGCCAGCAATCCGGACAGTAAGCAGCCGGCAGCGCGATCGCTCATGGTAGTAGGAGTCAGGTTGTTTCAGCCAGCTTGTTTTTAGGTTGCCTGGCGGCTGTTTTGATGTTTCTCTAACGATCTCCTGACACTTCTCTAACATTATCGTGCTACACTTTCCTCTTGTTGCTAGAGAAATCACTCTTGAGGAAAAAACAGAGAGCATGAGCCAACAGAAAAGCGTAATTGATGTTAACCAGGCCACTTTCCAGGCCGATGTCGTCCAGCGATCACACAGTATCCCAATCATCGTTGATTTTTGGGCGCCTTGGTGCGGCCCTTGCCGTATGCTGGGCCCCATCTTGGAACGGCTTGCTTCGGAGGCAAACAGCGGCTTCCTGCTCGCCAAAGTCAACTCCGACCACAACCAGCAGATTTCCATGCAGTACGGCATCCGTGGTATCCCGGCGGTAAAGGCGTTTGTCAACGGTAAGGTGGTAGATGAATTCGTAGGAGCGCAGCCGGAGCCGATGGTGCGCCAATTTATCCAGCGGGTTATCGCCAGCCACCAACCGCAGACGTCCCAATCTCAGCCGCAAGCCAAGAGTCAGTCCAGCCCGGTCAGCAGTGACCCATCATCCCGTTTGAACCAGGCCAGAGAACTGCTGCGAAAAGGGAAGGGGTGTGAAGCCGAGTCCCAACTGAAGGGGTTCCCCGCCAGCCCCCAGGCTGAAGCCGCTGGCAAGCTGCTCCCCTTGGCCCAATTTCTCTGTCAGATGAGCCGCGGCGCTATCAGCGGCGGCCCAGCCGATCTGGGTGTCCTGTATCGTCAGGTTGCCGATGCGGTCAACAAGAGAGAGTACGCCACCGCTATGTACAATCTGCTGGCTATACTGAACCAGGACAGCGGCTACCAGGGTGGCCAGGCTAAAGTGGTAATGAATAGTCTGTTCGACTTCGTGGGGCAAAATGATCCCCTGACACAGGCTTACCAGCAGCAGATGATTCGCATATCAGCCTAGGTTTCAATTTCCTACGCGGTGAGACTCGTTAATCAGCCTGGCAAATGCGTTCTGCGGTCCAACGCCTCTGGTTGGGGACAGCTATTCAGGCTTCCCTTCGTTTTCCGGCAGTTCCCCTCGATTGATCGCCCGGATCTGCTTTAGATCGACCTTGGGTTGGCGATCATAGGTCAAAAGCCCGTTGATTTCCTGCTCGATATCGCTGAATTGGGTATAGCAGAACCCCTGTACCACCGGCGAGGCCAGCAGCGCTGATACCATCGACCGGTAGCGGCGCAGGAAGTCGTCCCCGTCCGCGGCGACGGAGTATCCCCATCCTTGCCAGGCGCTTCGTTTGAAGGCGATGCCGCCGAATTCGGTAATCAGCAGCGGCTGTCCAGCATGCTGGAAGCCAGGTGCGTACAGATCCCGATCTGCCGGCCGAGAGGCCAGGCTGCTCTCCAATGCCTGGTAGCGAGCGGCAAGTTCACTGCCATCACTGCTGTAATCGTGGATGGTGAGGAGATCTGATTGGGCGTGCTCCCAGCCGTCGTTGGAAATCACCAGACGGGTGGTGTCCAGTGATTTCGTCAAATGATAGAGTGAGAGTAAGTGGGACGCCTGGCGGCCATCGTTCTTGAGATCGGGAACCCCCCAGCTTTCATTGATCGGCACCCAGGCTACGATGCAGGGATGGTTGTAGTCTCTCTCCACCACCGCCTGCCACTCAGCCGTCATCCGGCCTACTGAGCGCGGGCTGAACAGGTAGCTGTTCGCCATTTCTCCCCACACCAGCAGCCCCAGCCGGTCAGCCCAGTAGAGATACCGGGGATCGGCTACTTTCTGGTGCTTGCGGGCGCCGTTGAACCCCATCGCTTTGGTCAGCTTAACATCTCGCTGGATCGCTTCATCCGACGGCGGTGTCAACAGCCCTTCTGGGAAATACCCTTGATCCAGGACCAGCTTCATCATATACGGCTGATTGTTCAGCCGGACCTGGCCCTGGTCGGTATCGATCTTACGCATGCCGAAATAGCTGTGCACTTCGTCCAGGACGGTATCATCGGACTTCAAGCGCAGCACTACAGTGTACAAATGGGGCGTTTCCGGGCTCCACAGCAGCGGATCGTCCAGGGTAAAGAGATGGCTGGCCTGCCGGTTGTCGACGTCTGCGGTTGCCGCGGCGACCCGCTTCCCGCCGTAGGAAATCTCTATCGCTACCCGCTGCCCAGCCGCCGCGTGTTGGGTGAAGCAGGTCACCTGAACTTCGTCCTGATCAACGTACGGCGTGAAGGCCACCCGATCCAGATAATTGCGGCCTACCGCTTCTAACCAGACCGGCTGCCAGATGCCGGTACTGCCGGTGTAGAAGATAGACTCAGACTGTTCTTTCCAATACTGCTTCCCCCGGGGCTGCTCCAGATCCGTGGCGATGTCCTCAACTCGAATCACCAGTTGATTGATGCCGCCGCCGGAGAGGGCCGCGGTGATGTTAGCCCGAAAAGGAGTGTGTCCCCCTTCGTGATAGGCCACCTGAATCCCATTGACCCACACCCAGGCTCTGTAGTCGACAGCGCCAAAATGGAGCAGCAGATGCTCGCCCTGCCACCCCTCCGGCAGTTTAAAGGTGCGGCTGTACCAGACCACATTGTGAAATGTACGGTCGCCGATACCGCTCTGCGGGCTTTGGTAGACGAAGGGAACCAGGATCTGCTGGCTGAAGTTGGGGGCTAAATACCACTTCTCGGTAACTCCCAGGTTCTTATCATCAAATTCGAATCGCCAGCTGCCGTTGAGGTTTTGCCATCGGCGCCTCTCAAATTGAGGGCGAGGGAACTCAGCCCGGGGTAAATCACTCATCGTTTTGATTCCTCTGGTTGTGTGGCCGCTGCCGTGATATCAGAAACAGTTGGATCGATTGCATTCACCAGTGACTTTCATCGCCAGCTTCAACAAGTGAAGCAGGTCTTTCTTAATGGCAAAGGCCCGCTTTGATGTAGGACGAAAGTTTTTCTAGCTGTTCAAGGTGTTGGCGACTTAAAATTGTTAACTTCAACCAGCCAGTTGAAGTCAATGTTGGGGTGTCGTTTTTTTACTGGATGATAGGAGCTCGTTGGATATCAGGGTCTGTGAAAATGTCACTCTCATCATCACTATGAGAAGAGAATTCTGAGACCACGGCGCCCGCAGCTCCCCCTTGAAACCAATGTAAGGTGTCGGGCATCAAGGTGTACTGCTCGCCAGCCTGCAGCACAATCTCATGCCAGACGGTGTAATGCTGACGCCGGTGGGGTGGGGGTGTCGCCTTGGGCTCGGCTGCCGGTTCCCCAGGGACATACAGGTAGACTGTGCCCCAGCGGCAGCGGAAAGTCTCTTCTTTCCCAGGTCCGCCGGCGACCGGTGGATGGCGGTGTTCGGGACAGGTTTGTCCGGGCAGCAGAACCAGCTCTTTGGCACACACCCGATCGCTGTTGAGATAAGTCAGCAATTGCAGGCCGCTCTGTTCTAATTCGCCCAAACCGAAATCAGCTACTTCAATTGCATCCTTTTCTTCATTAGTCAGCCGGATGCCAGCCTTTTGAAAATAGTCCAACGTCTGCTGCTGGATTTGATCATATTTGGATTGTGAAATCATTGGTCCGCCTCACGAAAGTTCTTCTGGGGATTTACTGGTTGATTTTGCCGCTCTTGATGACTATGCGCATAAGAGCTGTTTCAACCTGAAAATATCACCTTGAAAGCGGATCGCCCGCCCTCAGCCGCACTGCTTGTCAGCGCCCAGTCTCTGCTGGTTAGAAGGTACTGGGCACTACCTCAAACAGCCATCATTCCTCTAATCTATTGTATGACGTTTCCCCTAATGTGCTCAACATTAGGGTGGGGATGCACAGATCGATTTCCGAGCGGTGCCGGAGCGCGGCTGGTCAGAGCAGGGCGACCAACTGCAGCCCTGTGAACCGATGTCCAGGATGCTAGATGTGATCAATTTCCTGTTTCCCAAACAAAAATCATGATTATCATGTGATAAATGACACTAGCGACGGCGGGTTTCAATAAGTATAATCGTGAAATAGTTCACAAATTCATCGTGCCACGGCTGATAGCAACCTCCTCCAACGCTGTTCAGCCAATGTGGAGAGATGAAAACTTCCTATATGCAAGCGACGAACCCATTCTCCTCCTCAGGGTCAAGTGAGCCATACAGGAATAAGCAAAAGCCGTTCGAAAAGAACAGAGATTCACATCGAGCAGTTTTGCTTTTGCAGAAGAATAGAGAAGCCGTCAGCCAGCGGCTTCTCTTTTTTTGTGCTGTTGCCGGTGCCCACTAGCGTCATGCTGGCTGAGGCGATGCCTGAAACCACGCTGTTGCTGTAAAATCAAAGCCGTCAAGAAGATTGTCTAAATGAGCTGAGGTAACGACGTCATGAGGCCATTGCATTCACTGCTGATACTACTGCTGATGGCAGCCTGTTCCCCGCCGCCGGACCTTCCCACACCGACAGCGGTGCCGCCCCCGATTCCCACCAATCCGCCGCCGGCTGGTACCACACTGTATGAAGGTTGTGCCTATACGGTCAGCTATCCACCGCAGTTGATTCAGGAGGGGGGCGGTTGGAACGCCATTTTTACTGCGGCTGACGCCGATCCTTCTGTGGCGCTAGATATTTGGGCAGATCATCAGACTGGAGCGGTAGCTGATTCTGTCGCCGAACAACTGGCACGCGGGACGCCAGGGTTTGCCGGTTCGCTTGATCTGAAGCCAGTGACCGTCATTGATTTTCGGGGTGCAGCTCTGTCTGGGGTTAGAGCTGAGTTCACCGCTGGCGAAAAACATGTCTCAATGCTGGTGGTCGTGCGCCCGGAGACGCTGCTGGGGGATATGATGCCAGCGGATGTCGTCTATGCCGTGGTCGCCCAGTCGGCAGTCGAAAGTTGGCCCCAGTGGCAGCCCCACTTCGAGGTCATCTTCGATACTTTCCATCCCTGGGACTGCGGCGGCGTTTAGCCAGGCCGTTTTGGGGCCCGGTCGCAACGGCTTCCGCTATAGAAAACGCCCTAGAAAATCGGCCATCTTGGTAAAAGAGTCAATCCGGTTGGTCAGTTTGCTGATCTTGTGCCCTTCATCCGGGTAGCACAGATATTCCACCGGATGGTTCCGTTCCTTCAGGCTGGCCACAAGCTGGTCCGCCTCGGCCACCGGCACCCGGGGATCGTTGGCGCCGTGGATGACCAGCATCGGGGCTTGTATCCGGTCGGCCTGATGGATGGGGGAGATGCTGGCTAGAAACGCCCGATCTTGGGCCAGGCTGCCGTACTCTTTTTCCCGGTGTGACCGCCGCCAACTGCTGGTCTTCTCCAAAAATGTGACCCAATTGCCGATCCCGACCACATTGATCGCCGCTGCCCATAAATCGGGATAGCGAGTGACCGCTGCCAGCACCATAAAGCCGCCGTAGCTGCGGCCGTAGATGCCGATCCGGGCCGGGTCCGCTTCCCCGGAACGATGCAGCCACGCCACGGCATGCTTCAAATCCGTTACCGAATCCATCCGCAGTTCCACATCGTCCAGCGCCATATACGCCTTGCCGTAGCCGGAAGAGCCCCTGACGTTAGGTGCCAGGATGGCATATCCTTGATTCAGGAAATACTGGAAGCGGGGATCGAAGTCCGGCAGGATTTGGCTGGCCGGCCCGCCGTGCACATAGAGGATGACCGGGTAGGGGGCTTCCACGCCGGGGGGGCGGTAGAAAAAGGCGGGGATATCCAGGCCGTCAAAGGTGGGATACTTAATCAGTTCTGGGGCCACCAGTGTCGATCGCGGAATGCCCGCTAGGGAGCTGCGGCTGATTTGGTGAGCGGCTGGTTTCTCCAGATCCAGCTGCCATACATTCAAATTGTCTGTCGGGCTCTGCCGGTCGACTGCCAGACGCCGCCCGTCTGGGGAGAAGGTCAGCCCGCCGATTACCCCATCTGGCAGCCCGGCGACAGCGGTCGTCTCGCCTGACGCCAATTGGTGGAGCATCAGCCGGCTGTAGCCATCGACATTGGCGCACAATGCCGCTTGCCGGCCATCGGCGGACACTGCCAGGGAGTCGATGTCGTAATCTAGATCCGTCAGGACACTGAGCTGGCCGCTGGCGGCGTCCAGGCGAGATAGGCACAGTTTGTCCCGTCCCTGGTTGGTAAGCAGATAAATATTTTCCCCAACCGGCCATCGCAGCTGCATGTAGTTGGCCGGCGAGCTGCCCCCGGCAAGCTGCCGCAATCGACCATCAGTCAGATTCAGCAGCTGCAGCTGCTGTTGGGCAGAGCTGATCTCATCGGTCAGCAGCAGCCGGCTGTCGTCGGCAGACCAGCAGGCGACTCTCAGATTCCCCTGGCCCTGGTAGACCATTTCGCTGCTGCCGTCGGCCAGGGTGAGCACGAAGATGTCGAAGTCGCTCCCGTTGCGTCCGTTGCTGGCATAGGCGATTCGTCGGCCGTCGTGAGACCATCCCCCGAAATGGTGAATGGCGCCGTCATCTTCAGTCAACCGCCGCACTTCTGCCCCGTCCGCCGAGACCAAAAACAGCTGGTGCCGTTCATTGCCGCCGATGTCCCGGCTGCAGATGAGCTGGCTCCCGGACGGCGACGGGCTTAGCGCCCAGACCTTCTCTTGGAAGAAGGTAAGCTGCTCTGGCCAACTGCCGGCCTCATCCACTGTCCATACCTGCGGTGTGCCGGTGATATCGGTCAAAAAAGCGACCCGTCCTCCCGCCAGCCATATAGGTGAGTAGGCGCTGCGAATATTAACATAACGTTCGAAGTCGAAGTGGGGTCGGCTCATGTTGTGAGGTACCTTTCAGCCTTCATACAAAGGGTTGGTCATCCCCACTAGTTTACCCTATTTGAATTGGGGGGCATTCGCCGGGGCGAGCCGCCGATGAATACAGGTCAGGCGGTGATTGTTTGGGTGTAGCGGAAATTATATTGCGAGCTGAAGTCTATGCGAAGCGTTCGGGTTGTAATCATGACTTGCAGGGTGGGGGGCAGCCCGTCAAATGGTGATCAATCGCCACTGCTGCCCGCCGTCAGCGCCGCGATCACCGCCGCTAACTCCGGCAGCTGCGGCGCGTCCTTGAACTGTGCCAGCCGCCGGTAAATCTCAGCGGCCCCTTGATGAAACTCACCTGGCAGGCCGGCGGCGGCAAAGGTGGAGGCGATCTCATCCATCTCGCCGGCGAATCGCCATGCTTTGGCTGTTACCCGCCGGGCCCGATCCTGCGTTTGAGCGGCGAAATCCGAGCCGTCCCGAGACCAATGGGCTTCCAGTTCCCCGCGCACTCCCATCTGATCCGCTGCCGCCAGGATCGCCGCCAGCAGCGCGGTGCTCCCCTTGGTATAGGCCGCGAAGCAGACCTTCAGCGCCGATGCTTTGCCAACCTCTTCCCCGATGACCGCTGTCTCCAACGCCCCTTCGGCGAAGCACGCCGCCACCCGATCCGCTTCGGCCCCAGAGAGATACAGCCAGGTGGTCCCCGGCTGCCAGGCTGGGCCGCCGATGATGCCGCCGTCTACGAAAGCACCGCCGCCGGCGGCAATTCGGTCGCCAATCCCTTGCGCTCGCTGCGGGGAAATAGCGTTGGCGTCCAGATACAGCCCCTGAAATCGCTGGGCGGCCACCTGGTTGGCGACCGTTTCCGCGGCGTGCGGTGGGCAGACAGAGATGATTAAATCAGCTCTACGGCACAGGGCTGTCAGGCTGCCGGCATCAATCAGGCCGAACTCAGCTGCCCGCGCTGCCGTATGGCTGCTTCGCCCTGCCGAGACCCAGGAAACTGGATGCCCGCTCGCTTGCGCCGATGCCGCCACCGATATCCCCATCAGGCCGGGGTGTAAAATTCCGATATTCATGATGCCTCCTGAATTAATGCTGGTGCTAGGTTGATATCCCCAGCAGCCCCCGCGAGATCTGGAAATCGACATTCCCCTGAGCCAACATCCTGGGGGAATAATTGCCTGAGACTACCTGGCGTACCCGATTGAGCAGCTGTTCCGCCCATTGGTAGGGATCGTCTCTCAGGATCCAGTCAAAATCAGACTGGACGGCTCCGCCCGCTTTATCCACTGTCACCTGCAGCAGCGGCACCAGCGGATGTGCCTGCCTGGGCTGACCATCGACGTAGGCCAGCATCACGCTTGCCCCGGCGGCCCCTAATCCAGTTAGGCTCTCAACCCAGTGAGGCGAAGCGGTTTCCATCACGTGGAAACCTGGCGACTCCGCTGCCTGACCGTATGCCAGGGAAGCCTCCGGCAGCCCGTTCTTGAAGGTGCCCTGCTGGTAAACGGCGGAATGGAGTATCGGCGCTGATTGGGGAACGATTACCGTCCCCCCGGCGCCCACCACCGCTCGGGATATTTGCGCCATTGTCTGGGCGGCGTCATCCGGCACTGGCCCTGCAGATGCCAGCCCTAACGATAGATCCTTCAATCCAGCTGACGCGTAGACCTGGCTGGTATCCGCCGCCAATTTACCCTGGAACCATTCATGCATTTTGGCCAGCGCCGGTTCGATGCCCCCATCCATCTGGATGCTGGCCCAGCCGTAATCATTGGGATCGTATCCCCGCTGCGCCAGCAGCCGGCGCATGTAATCATTGACCGTCTTCTCGCAGCCATGTTCCAGGAACAGCCCGAACTTGACCATCGGATGGGTCATGTAGCTGATCATCGTGCGGCCGTAGACATCGCTGTCCCGCTGGACGGAAAAGCCGCACCCTTCGGTGTGGGGTAGGGTGACAAAGCGAGAGATCTGGTTTGGCATCCCCAGTTTCAGCTGATTGAGACGGTTGGCGGCCATCCGGGCGATCTGGCTGGCGCAAAGGCTGCTGGGCAGGATCAATCCCACCTGGTCGCTCACCATGCGCCCGTCCCGGCCAATCCTCTGATAAATCCCCTTGCCCGCCAGCTCGCCGTCACGCTCAATGGCGATCGGCTTGCCGGAAGGGCGGGCTCTTGCCAGCAGCGGCGCTAACTGGCTGCCATCCCGCTGCGGCCAATCCCGCCAGATGGAAACCTGGGCGTGGCCGGCCCGCTCACCGGCGCTGGGCTGGCCCGAGGCCACCTTCACCGTGTATTCCACTGCCGCCGCCGTGAGATCCGCCATGGGCGTTCCATCCTGATAGGCACCAGCATTGATGTCCATATCTTTTTCCAGCATCCGGAAACGGCCGCTGGTGGTCATGATCTTGATGGTCGGTACCAGCGGGAAATTGGTGATCGATCCGTTGCCGGTGACAAACAAGATCAGGGTCGATCCGCCGGCAACCTGTCCGGCGATGCTCTCCAGGTCGTTGCCCGGGCTGTCCATGAAATAGAAGCCCGGCTGCTTCATCGGTTCGGCATACTCAGCGACGTAATCCAGCCGCACTTCCGGATGGCGTTTCATCGCCGCTCCAATCGATTTCAGCACCACGTTGTACAGCCCCCGGAACCGGTTCCCGCCCGAGGGGTTCCCTTCCGCGGTGACCCCGTGCCAGGACAGCCGCTCCTTGAACCGGACCATAATGTCCAGGAATTTCTGAGCGGTCTCTGCATCCCGCACATTTGCCAGCAGGTAAGGTTCAGCCCCAATCAGCTCATCCGTTTCCGCCAGGTTGGCGATGCCGCCGCGTCCGACGATCTCCCTGGCCACCGCCGCCGCCAGCGGATTGCCGGAGACGCCGGAGAAAGCGTCGGAACCGCCGCACTGCAGCGCCAGTTTCAGCTGGGAGAGCGGCTGCGGTGTCCGTGCCGTTTCGTTGACCGCCGCCAGCCAACCGCTGATGATCGACGCGCCGGCGGCCAAATCCGTTTCTAGATCCCCTGACAGCCGCAGGAACCGGTGAGGCACGTCGGCCAGCGGATACTCCTCCTCCACCATGAACTGTTTCAGCGCTTGCCCGCTGATCTGGCCGGCATCATCCTCAACCGCCAGCACCGCCCCTACGTTGGCGTGGACCATCCAGCCCGCCAGCGTCCGCATCAGCAGCATCCGGTTGTTCAACGGCTGACCGGCACCTCCTTCGGTATGGGAGATGGCGATAATACCGTCGATGTTTTCATGCCCGTCGGCTGTACCCGCCAGCCGGCTTTCCAGCAGCCGGGCATAGCTGGCGGTATGAGAAGTGAGCCCCAGGATCAAGATCACATTACGGGTTCCCACACCCCGGGCGGCGCTCCGCTGATACCCCATGAAACTGCCCGGCTCCTGGAAAAGCGGGGTAGCTGTCCCCGGCTGAAACGTCTCTTCATCCAGGATGTAGGGGACCATTTGATCGCTGAAATTCGGCTGATCAGGGATGGGGAAATCGATCTGCCGGCCCCTCAGCGCGTCGATCATCAGATCGTTGCAAACATATTCCCCCGGGGAGATATCCCGGGTGGCGGTGCCGAAAGGCAATCCCCAGGAGAGCAGCGGCTCCCCCTCGGCGATAGGCTGGACGGCAAACCGGTGACCTTCCAGAATTGTAAAATTCAGGCGGAAGCTGGTTTCCTGGTCATACCGAATCTCTGTCCCGGCTGCCAGCTTGCTGCCGGCAATGGCCACATTATCCCCCGGCGCCGGCAGCCTGCCGGCTTGTTGGAAAGCAACGGGGAATCCTTGGCTGGTCGATGATGTGGGTTCTTTCACGGGTGTATCTCTCCCTGGGCGCTATCGCTCGTTAAGGCTGCCGCTTTCGACTGGAGATGGCTGTGCGTCAAACAGAAAGCCGGGTAATCAGCGTTCAGCTGATTGCCCGGCTATTGTACCAGTTTTCCAGTAGGGTTAACGGCTGTGACGCCCCTTTTAGCCGACCACCATTTCAATCCCCGGGATGGTCCCTACCTTCTCGGAATCGTACATATCATGGACCGAGACAAACAGTTTGCCTCTCCCGGGCCGTACCGCCACCACGTCTACCGTCAGTGATTTCTGTTCGATAGGCAGGTAGGCTGTTTGAGCGTTGGCGCCTCCTTTCAGCAGCGCCAGGTTGCCCGGCAGGAACAGCCGGACCAGCGGGGCGATGCTTTCTTCTTTAGGTGTAACCGTGATCTGGATCCGCTCACCTACCGTCAGCTGCCGTTTGCCGGGGTCGACGCTGAATTGGAAATCAGCCCTGGGGGCCAGATGGTTGATCTCGATCTCCTCATCCAGCCGCACTATCAAGTTATCGCTCAGGGCGGTCACTTCCTTGCCCATGGAACGCTCTCCCAGGGCGACCTCCTGACCGTCGATAATCGCCCGGCTGGCGGGATCAAACTTCAGCGATGCCAGCAGCTCCACCAGGGCGCGGGTGTCGGCGGTGGAATACAGCATGCCGTTAACCAGTTTGCCGCAGACGTAGCTGAACGCCGGCCGGAACAGCTCGTCGCCGGCATCGGCCATCACCCGGGCGGCATCGGCGGTTATCTCCAGGCTGCCGCCCCAGGAAGAGGTCGGCAGCCAGTGCGCCTTGGACCCCTCTCGCTGGACAGACCCTTGCAGCTTCGCCAGCGCCGCCTTCTGTTCGCCGTTCCCACTGAAATAGTAGGCCACCGCATCTTCGGCTGTCTTCATTTCCTGGCGGAAGCTGCGGTCTAGAGGCAGCAGGGCGTTGTCATGATAATTGTGCTTCAGCAGCGCCTCTCTGGCCTTTTCCAGCATCGATTCTGATGCTGGGTAGCCCAGCCCGCGCAATCCCAGCAGCCGGTGGGCTACCCGGGCGGTGACATCTCGGCTGGGGCTGCCGCCGCACCAGATGGAGAACATCCCATCCCCGTGCTGGAAAGTGGCCAGCCGCTGCAGTCCGGCCAATATCCTGCCGTTTGTTTTGTCAATATCGCCGCTGGTTACCCCTTGGCTGATTCCTCTATAAGCGATAGCTAACCCATACAGGGCGCTTGATGTCTGCTCCGCTCAACCGAAGGGGTAATCGGTCAGGGCGGTGATCGTCTCTTTGAGCACCTGCCCGACTGAGGCATACACCACCACCTTCTTGCCTGCGGCGGTCTCTCCCTGGTCCAGGATGCGCAGTTGGGAGGCGGTCACCGTCTGAACCCCCGGCGGGGCCACATGGCGCACGCTCATGTCCAGCTCTTCGCCCTGCTTCAGCAGCAGTTCCACCCGGCCCGGCCCGCGCAGGAAGAACGATTCCCTGCCGGCCCCGTTAACCGTCACCCGTTTCTCGCCGTGGCTGGTTGCCACCGTCAGCTCGGCCCTTTCCGGCGTGAAATAATCAACCGTGGCCTGGATCTCATCCCCTTCGCTGGCGATCGCCGGCAGGT
>JAHEEY010000056.1 GCA_024640485.1 Chloroflexota bacterium
GTCAAATCTTGTTCCTCATAACGGTAGATCTTCGAGAAATCAATTTCAGGGAAACTGGAAGCTAGCTGCTCATATTCCTCCGCGCTAATCTCCATGTAGGGCATCTGATCGTATTGAGCGTCAAAAGCCGGCAGGAACGCCATACCGCCGATCCTATCCTGATGTTCCCAGATCCACTTGATAAGATCCAGAACTTCATCTGGCTGATAGGTGATCGTGACGCTGGGATTATGCTCGGTGTAGTGCATTTTATTCTGCAGCCAAAATGCGCACTGCTCCATCGCCGATCTGTCGTTTCGGGTAATCGCATTGGCTGGCGCTTTAACTGGAAAATGGACCACCCAGGTATTGGCATCATCCCGGGACTGACCGTTCTCCGGGTCCATCGGCACGCCGACATCACGCAGCACTTTGAAGACCGGTGTATGTGCGCCGACACGAATATTGCGAACGTAATAGGGTGCCCAACGCGCATGCAAACCTGAGGATGAGTTCAGCAACTGTGAAGAATTGCCAGAAGGTTTGACGCAGGTCATGGAAGCGGATTGGTTTATCCCTAGAAGCGCCGCCATTTCTCGATTGGTCTCATTCACCACTGCGCGCAGCCGTTCCTGGATCTCCGGATCCTGGGCCGCGGGGCTGTCCATCTGCCCGTTGAGATCTACACCTAGCAAGCGCTCTTCGACACAGTTCTTTTTCCACTCTGGACGCAAACCTGGAAAGTGAGAAGCCATAGATTGTATGGTGCCAATGATAGTGGCAATCTCGACTTTGTCTTTCAAGCTTTCAAAATCGTCCTCAGCCCTGGCGACGGCACTGGTCAAGTTGCAGAACTGGAATGGGCGTAGAATGATCTCACCGCAGGGGTTAGTCCCAAAATCAGCCTCTAATCTCCGGGCTGGACGGCTGTCGGCTGCCGCTCGCCGATTGAAGATACCCGGTTCGCCGCGACCGGAATCAACCATATCGAGGACAAATCGGGTGATCTCACTCTGGCTCAAATGGCGGCTGGGCCAAACAGCCGAGTTGTTGGCGTTCCAACGTTGGCTGTTATTCCGCCAGAAATCACCATCCTTGCAGTGGAGCATCTCCAGATCATCATAATCAAACAGTGAGATCATCGCGGTCCGCCGCACACCGCCGGAAACAGCAGCATCGCCCACAGCGCACATAATGTCGTGCGCGTCCAGGGGCCGCAGGAAGCCGCCCTGGCGAGATAGAATACGGGCACGGGAGAAGTCCAGCATCTTCCGCAATGGCTCAGGGCCAGAAGCGCGACCACCCTTCACTCGCAAAGGAGCGCCAGAAGGTCTTACTTCTGAGTAATCAAAGATAACGTCATCACCAGCGAACCAGGCCATCAACCCATTCCTGACCGCTTCTGCCCACCCTTCAGAGGAGTCGGCCACTACGAAAGTGCGCGGCTTGCCGCCGGCCTGGCGCGCAATCCTGGGGAACTGCTCCACATGTTTGCGCTCCACAGAAAAACCGACGCCGCAGCCGCTCATCGAAATGATTAGCGCTTCGACAAAGGAATCAATGCTGTCAACCGGCATATACGAACAGTTGTACAGCGCGATATGGTTCCTTCTTGCCGCCGGGCCCGCCATGGCCAACAGGCGCATGGAAGGCATAGCCTTCATCTCCAGAATACCTTTGTGAATCCGGCGGTAGGTCTCATCCGGCAGGCGATCCTCAGACAGCTCTCTTAAGAACGCAACTGCCCTATTTACTGTCTCTACCCAGGTTTCGCGCCGTCCCAGATCGTAGTTAAATCGCGAGTACTTATCATAAAATTGGAATTTCTGCAGCTGCGTGGGGAAGTAGCGATCTGATTCGGCAAATGCCTGGCGGATATCTGGAGGAACGGGCCTCGACACCCGCATCTTGGCGTGCTCGGCCCGGTACAGAATGTAATGCTTGGCCGCGTCGTATTCTCCGGCGGCTTGCAGCACCATTTCAACGATATCCTGCACCCCTTCGACAGTGGGCATATCATATTTAGCTGCCACCACATTGACAATCTGCCGGGTCAGTTCTGCCGCTGATGTCTTGGGTTCGATAGCATTGCTGCTGAAACAGCGGTTGAGCGCAGTTTCAATGTGTGAAGCATCAAAGGGAGAAATGCGACCGTCCCGCTTCACGATCTGCTTTGGCACCGATACCTTGAAGTAAATGCTGTCGGCATTTAGATTTAGCTTGCCGTTTTTGTTGGAATTCCCATTGCGGCGACTGACTGCATCCAAGACTGCTGCACTATCACTTACATCTGAATTTTTCGACATGCTACTTCTCCTACTCCACTTGGTATATTTGCCACAATCCCGGCGGCTTCACATAGGTCAGATGGGTCGATGAAATCGGAACTCCAGACCAGAAAAGACAACGTGTTCGGTTGACGACAAAGTACGAGAGCTAATGGGTGCGTTGAGACGATATCGATGTCAGCTCGAGACTGTATTTCGCGTGGCTGATTAAAGCCAATCATTTATTTTGTACTGCATGGATTACTGATCGTTATCTTGCATAGGCTCTTGACCTATCTCTTCGAGCCCCTGGATAACCAGTATAGAAATGGGGCTGGAATTTATCCTTGACACCAAGTCACCTGCGACTTGGTGAAAATGGGAAGTGCTTCATTCCGCCGCAAATCGAGCGGCAAGCCGCCGTCTGGAAACGGTAAACTTGCAAAGTCGCGATATCCTGAATAGCCGCAGCCAGATAATCATCCGACGCAATATGGTTGAGCGGAACTTCCGTAGTGAACAGCAAACATGCACAAATACAGGGCTGACTGCGTGCCCTGAGTGGCGGTCTTATTCTCCTAGTAGTCGATCGATTTCGGAGCGGATAGCAGAGAGGTCGTTCAGACCCAGGTAAACGATGGCATACCGTATGTAGGCGACTTCATCCAGCTCTTTGAGCTTGCGAATCACCTTATCACCAACTAGGCGGCTCTTGACCTCTGCGCGGCCCATTTGCAGCAGCTCAGCTTCAACTTCCCCAGCGATACGCTCAATCTCGGTGGCTGCTACCGGTCGCTTTTCGCAGGCTATGCGAATCCCAGCCATCAGCTTGTCTCGCGAGAATTCCTCACGGATGCCATCACGCTTGATCAGCAAAGGGGTTGCTAAGATAGGCCGCTCATAAGAGCTATAGCGCTGTTTGCACTGGTCACAGACACGCCGTCTTCGGGTGCCGCCGCGAGCATCATGACTCGTATCAATAACGCGAGTTTTCGAATGGTCGCAGTATGGGCACTTCATGACTTATATCTCCGCGCAACCCGATGAATTCCAGCACTGCCAAAAAGACGAGGGATACACCACGCTATATATAGGGTGTCCGACTGGTCGCACCCCTGTATATAGTGGAGCGATGGTCGGCATTATAGCATAGCGTTTTGGGGATGACAAGCCGATCTGAGGGCTTGAAACCTTAAAATATTTGAGTCGGCCCAACAGTCCAGCAAAACGCGCAAGAACGTGAAACAGCGAAGCGGCGCGGAGCTCTGGCTCCGCGCCGCTTTGTTAGTTAGCTACGTTTACGCAGGAAAGCGGGGATGTCCAAATCATTCGCCTTGAAAGAAGGTTGGCTGGCCTGGGGCGGGCGTGCAGCCTCGTTCTGTGGGATGGCGGCTGAAGCTTTGGCGGGATCTCTCAGAGGCCGTCCATTTGAGCCGGGGCGTCGCTCTGACTTGGCTGGCTGACGAGTCATCTGTCTCATCATGGGGGTATTATGCTCAAAACCGGTGGCTATCACGGTGATCCGGATTTCATCCTTCATGTTCTCATCAATCACTGCACCGAAGATCAGATTGACATCGGGATGAGTGGTTTCCCTGATAATTGCCGCAGCCTGATTGATTTCGTACAAGCTGAGATCGCTGCCGCCAGTCACATTGAACAAGATACCGCGTGCGCCATCGATAGTAACATCCAATAGGTGGCTGGACAGTGCCTGCTCAGCAGCCATCGTGGCTCGATCGTCTCCGGTGCCGTGGCCCACGGCCATCAGGGCAGCGCCACCCATAGACATGATAGTTTGAACGTCGGCGAAGTCCAAGTTGATCAGACCAGGCATCGTGATGAGCTCACTAATCCCCTGAATGCCTTGGCGCAGCACGTCATCAGCCAGTCCAAAGGAGTCCAACAGTGACATCCGCTTATCGGCCGTCTCCAGCAAACGGTCATTGGGGATCACAATGAGGGTATCGACATGCTCTTTGAGCTTCTCGATACCCTCTTCCGCAGTACGACTGCGCTGGGTCCCTTCAAAACCAAAGGGACGCGTCACAACGCCGATGGTCAATGCGCCTTCTTCACGGGCGACTTTGGCCACAATTGGCGTTGCCCCAGTACCGGTGCCGCCGCCCATACCGGCGGTAACAAATACCATGTCTGAGCCTTCCAATACCTGGTGAAGCTCTTCAATCGATTCCTCCGCTGCGCGAGCCCCTATTTCAGGGTTGCCGCCAGAGCCAAGCCCGCGTGTTGTCCTTTCCCCAATGGCAACCCGCTGCTCAGCTTCACTACCCATAAGCGCCTGCTGATCGGTATTAATTGCGATGAAATCGACCCCGGAAATCTTGGCGTCTATCATCCGGTTGATGGCATTGTTTCCGCCACCCCCAACACCTACCACTCGAATCAATGCCGCGCCTTCAGACACGGGCATTCGTCCTGTTCCTGCGCTATTCTTGTTCATATTCATACCCCATAACTAACTAACGAAAACTTATAAACGTACTAACCTGGTAACAAAGATTTTAAAAACCCACTCACACGCCTGCCCCAATCGCTTTGACGCTGATGTGGATGGTAAAGCCGATTATCACTCACTGCCCACCGAAGCAAACCAACACTGGTGGCATAGGCGGGCGTGCTGATAGTATCCACCAGTCCATGCAGGTTTTTGGGCGAAGCCACGCGAGCCGGCACCTTTAGCACCCGCTCCGCTACCTTGGTGATGCCCCGAAGCTGGGAAGTCCCCCCAGTCAAGACAATACCCGCCGGCAGCAGCCCCGTGTAGCCAGATCGCTTTATCTCCTGCAGTATCAATTGGAATATCTCTTCCACCCTTGCTTCGATAACATGGGCCAAATCCTGCCGTCCAACCTGAATCTTATCCCCGCCGAAAGGCTCGACGGTAAATACATAGGCCGGATCAATCTGACTGGGACGGCAATCGCCAAACTGAATCTTAATCTTCTCAGCGACCTGAAAAGGAGCCCGCAGCCCAACAGCGATGTCGTTGGTGATATGGTAGCCCCCCACTGAAATAACCTTGGTGTGCCACACTTTCCCCTGCGTAAACAAAGCGATGTCGGTGGTGCCGCCGCCAATGTCGGCAACGATCACGCCCATCTCGCGCTCTGTGGGCTCCAGCACCGCTTCAGCGGATGCCAAGGCGTTCATGACGAATTCTTCCGTGCGGATACCTACGTTGCTGGCGCATTGTGATAGATTTTGAAGCGCCGGCATCGCACCAATAACGATGTGAGCCTCTACTTCCAGCCGAGAGCCATGCATACCCATAGGGCTTCGCACCCCGGTCTGATCATCGACGACAAAGGTACGAGGAATCAGGTGGACAATTTGCCGGTTGTGCGGCACCGGAATCCCTTGGGCGGCTGCCAGGGCGCGCTCGATATCCTGAACGGTAATCCCGCCGCTGCTCTCTTTGCCCAGAGATATCGCTGCCCGATTATTGGTGCAGCTGATGTGTTCGCCAGCCATGCTGACAATCGCTTGGGACAAGTCATAGCCGGAAGTTTCCTCCGCCTTCTCTACCGCCCTTGCCAAGGCAATCGATGCTTCCGAGACATCAACCACCATACCTTTGCGCATTCCCCTGGACGGCTCTACACCCAAGCCGATTATTTGGAGGCGGCCTTCACGGACCGCCCCTACCAGGGCACACATCTTTGTGGTGCCGATATCCAATCCAAAAACGATTTCTTCCATATCCTAGATACCCCTATGGACCCATCTTCTCCGGGCCAATCCCGGCTCAAAGAGGGCCAATTCGCTTTCATCGCAAAGAATAGTAGGGTTTCTCCTGATTACTCACACTGATGCTAGTTGGTACCACTCCTTGGGCAGCCAATTGCTCGACAATCTGTTCGTAGACCACCAGCTTCTGTTCCATATCAGTGCCGGTGCCAAAATAAGCGCGCCAGCCCCGGCCATCCTGATAGCTTAAACCGCCAGACGGACGGTAATACAACTTGTCAATATTCGGTCTCAGTTCCTGCAGCAGCAATGCCCCATACAGCAGCTCCTCGGGGACAAATTCCAGGCTGGGTTTGGGCACGCCATCCGGGTCATCTGAGGCTATTGGCGCAAGTTCCGATTCGATGACCAGCATACCTGGCGGAGCAGAGCGAACCGGAATAAGCCGTCCGCCTCCCGTGATCCAGTAGACGCTGAACCCATCCTGCCAGACCGCAAGCGGGGTGTTTTCCTTAATTTGAATGGAGACCTCGTTGGGCCAGCCCAGCGAGACAGATGCCGAAACCACTGCCGGCAGCTGTGCAATCTGTGATGCCGCCTTACCTGGGTCAGCGGCAAAGACATGAATACCAGCCAGCCCGCTGGCTTCCACTACTTCAGCCGGCAATATGGATGTTGCGCCCTCAACCGGGATGGTCGTCAGAAAGAATTGCTCATCCATGCCCACCATGACAAGCGCATAAACCATCATCGCCAGCAGTGCCAGACTAACCCATCGAGCCGAGAAGATGATGTTGTGCAGCGGCGCGCCCGGCAGTCGGAACTTACGATTATTCCGGCGGCGGCGGCGCTCTGCCGTCTCGGGCACGATCAGCCGCGGCGCAGCCATATTGGTGGCGGATTTTACCCGGCGCATTTGCGGCTGTTTCCGCAGTCTTCGTGATTGTGGTTGCTTGTCCTGTACTCTCATATGCTCATCACGTGATTAAGTGTCCGATGGTTCAAAAGAAACCCGCAGCCTGGCCTTGGTGTGATTCCGTTCCAAGGCCAGGTCAACCAGCTGGTCCAACAGCTTCGAATAGCTTAGGCCCGAGGCTTCCCACAGCTTCGGATACATGGAGATGCGGGTGAATCCGGGAATGGTATTGATCTCGTTGAGGTACAGCCGTCCTGTGTCGGTGTCCATCAATAAATCCACCCGGCCCAACCCAGCACAATCAATGGCCTGGTAGGCTTGCACGGCAAGCTGCCGCACCTCGTTTGACACCTCAGGTTCCAATTCAGCAGGGATGATCAGCTCGGAATCATCACTGACGTATTTGGCGACATAGTCGTAGAAATCACGCCGCGGACGCACCTCGCCAACCACGCTGGCGGCGGGCACGTCGTTACCCAACACGGCGACTTCCAGCTCTCGTGCCTTAACCCCTTTCTCCACCACCATGCGCCGGTCGTAGCTGGCGGCTTCATTCAAAGCATCTTCCAGCCCTTGGCGATCGGAACATTTGCTGATGCCGACGCTGGAGCCCAGGTTGGCAGGCTTTACGAACACAGGATAGGGCAAGCCATCTTCGATCTCATTCAGGACCGTCTCAGGCTGGTTTTCCCAGGTTGAACTTAGGTGAAGCTGCCAAGGCAATACCGGGATCCCGTTGGCCTCCATTACATATTTGAACATGGCTTTGTCCATGCCTACGGCAGAACCGACCACTCCAGCACCTACGTAAGGCAGCCCAGCCAATTCCAACAGCCCTTGCATAGTACCGTCTTCGCCATATGGGCCATGCATCACTGGAAATATCACGTCAAGCTCAGCGACGGCGGTGAGCGCAACCGGCTGTGATTCTGACACCTTTACTTCCATCAAGGAGGCCCGCTGAGGATCAGGCAGCAGTGCCGCCGGAAATGCGTTTCCGTGCCCTTCTGTCAGTGCTGTCATGGCGTCGCCAGTCATCCAGCGACCCTCTTTGCTGATGCCTATCGGCACCACCTCATACTTCTCAGCATCCAGAGCCGCCATCACCGATCGAGCCGACATCAGCGAAACTTCATGTTCGCCAGATCGACCGCCGAAGATAACACCGATGCGGATTTTATTTAGCGGGTTTCCCGGATTAGTTGACATAATTATTCTCGCTAATCTTCAAACTCCCAATCGCCGACCAGCTCGACTTCAAGCTGCATTTCGATGCCGAACTGCTCTCGCACCGTATTCCATGCTTCAGCGATCAGCCGGCGGACATCCTCCGCGGTAGCACCGCCCTCATTGATGAAGAAGTTGGCATGCTTTTCAGAAATCCGCGCGCCTCCCACCCGATATCCTTTCAAGCCGGCAGAGTCAATCAAATAGCCGGCGTAGTAGTTCTCGGGATTCTTAAACATCGACCCCATGGTAGCCCCAGCTGGCTGAGATTGGCGGCGATGGGCGGTGAATCCGTCTGCCCGGGCCATCAAGGTTTCCACTGGCTCTGGCGTCAGCTCGATTTCGGCGGTCAACACCACTCGCCTGGGCAGCGATGTGCCCTGCTCCTGTTTCAAGACACTGTCGCGATACCCATAGTTCAGATCTTCGCTGCTGTAGATACAGGCACCTTTGCCAGGCTCCCAGACGCTGATCGCCAGCAGGCTGCCGTTCATATCACCGCCGTGGGCGCCAGAATTGCCTACCACGGCACCGCCAACGGTGCCGGGCACACCGATAGCCCACTCCAATCCACCCAGCCCTTTGTTGATGCATTGGCGGGCCAATGAGGAGAGGTTCATCCCCGACTCGGCAGTGCAGACCACGCTGGATCCGGTGTGCCGGAAAGTGACTTCACGGGCCTTATTCAAAATGACCAGGCCGGCCAACCCCCTGTCAGCCACCAAAATATTGGAGCCGCCGCCGAAGATGAAATATGGGATACGCTGAGCATATGCCAGCTCCACTGCCGTCCCCAATTCTGTGGCGCTCTTGATTGTGACGAACATCTCGGCTGGGCCGCCGACGCGCGCGGAAGTGTACCTGGCCAGGGGAACATTCAGCTGGAACCGGTCACCAAACAGTTCCCGAAACCTAATTTGCATTGCTTCATTCACAGAGGTTTTTAAGTCCATATCAGCGTTTATTCCTCACCAAATCGCATTTTCAGGCCATCTATTATCCGCTGACCCACCATATTCCCATCGCCTGCGCTCAATGTCAGTATGACATCGTCCGGCAGAAGCCGGTCCAAAATATAGGCTGCCGCTTGCTGATGACCGGCCACATGTACCGCGTTGGCATGCTGCATCGCATTGAGCACCACTTGCGGATCTATGTCAAGGGTATCTTTTTCACGGCTTCGATAAATGTCCAGCACCATCACCCGATCGGCGTCATCAAAGCTGGCGGCGAACTTATCCAGCAGAAGTTTGGTGCGGCTGTACGTGTGAGGCTGCCAGACCGCCCACAGCCGCCGGCCAGGGAATCGCTGCCGGGCCGCGGCAAGCGTCGCCTGGATTTCAGTTGGATGATGGGCATAATCGTCGATGACGGCCACCCCGCCAACAGTGCCCAGCAGTTGGAAACGGCGGCCGATCCCGCCAAAATCAGCTAACGCCTGCCGGATCACGGCAAACTCAATTCCCAGCTCGCGGGCCACCACGATCGCCGCCAGGGCGTTGCGCACATTGTGCAGCCCAGGCACGCGCAGCCGGGCCAGGCCGACCATTTTCTCCCCAGATTTCACCAGAAAATCTGTACCGCCCAGCGGATTTGGCCGGCAGTCCAATGCCTGCACATCTGCCAGAGCCGACTCGCTTCCTTCGTCGGTGATCCCATAGCTGGTCATCTTCACTCCCGCCAACGATAACTTAGGCAGCCAGGCCGCCAGCTCAGGATCGTCATTACAGGTGATCAGATGGCCGCTGCTCGGGAGCAGTTGCACAAACGACTGGAATGCCTCAGTGTACTCCGCCATGGTCGGGTATATGTCGGGATGGTCATGTTCGAGATTCGTGACCACGATCAGCTGGGGGCGCAGCCCAAGGAACATGCGGTCGTATTCATCCGCCTCGATCACGAAATACTCGCCGGCGCCATGACGTCCGTTGGTACCCAAGGCTGGCAGAACACCACCGACGATGACCGTCGGGTCCATCTCGGCGGCCATCATGATTTGGGTGATCATGCCAGTGGTGGTGGTCTTTCCATGGGTGCCAGCCACGGCTATTCCTACAAACCCTTCCATCAGCTGGCCCAGGAGATCGGACCGTTTCAGCACCGGGATGTTGCGGGCTTTGGCCGCTACCACTTCCGGATTGGATGCTGGTATCGCCGAAGAGATGACTACCAGATCAGCGTCACCAATATGGTCAGCCTGATGCCCCTGGAATATCACTGCTCCTTGCTTGCGCAGGGCAGCGGTCAGATCGTTCTCCTGCTGATCTGAGCCAGTAACCGAATAGCCGCGTCCCAGGAGAACTCGGGCGATCGCCGAGATACCTGCGCCGCCAATCCCAACCAGGTGAACTTTCATTCCCGGGGTCAATGGCATCAGCGCATCACCTGAATTTGGACGGGTATCAATCATCAACATTACACTTCCTCAGATTGGCGCTGGCTGAAACCACTTCTCAGTGTCTCGAGAGAGCCAGCGGCACTCCTGCTAAATCATCACCACAATCACAAATAAGAACACAACGACCACCAGAAACGGCAGATATGGAGCCAGCAGCGGCAGCGGCAGCTTCTCCATTAATGCCAAGGCGGGAGACTCCAGAATCGGCCGGGCCACCGACATCGGGTCAAAGGGGTATGGTATACCCAAGGGCAGCTGGGTATATCCGGCCGGGCCAACCTGATATTCCAGGAAGGTCCAGATGGTGCCTACAATGAGGTATCCATTGACAGCGCCAACCAACGCCCCGAGCACCTTGTCCTGCAGACTATCTCTCACCCTCAGCCGCTCTCTTACTGCCCGTCCAGCAAATGCCGGCCCTTGATAGCTGAAGAAGGCGATCAGCAGGTGGACGGTGGACAAGATAAAGAACTGCTGCCGCCTAACACTATCGATGTCTACTCCACCAGCGCCGGCTTCTGCGGCCGCGCCCAGCAGCGAGATGAGGAAGAAACCAAACTGATTCAATGCGAAAAGTGACAGCACCAGACCGGAAGTGGCCACGATCTCTCGCGTCCAGCCACGCAGTGTGCCAATCAAGGCAAAAAAGGCGACCATCAACCAAAAAGCTGTGCCTAAACCTATCATGCACTCACTCCTTGCGCCGTTTTTTGACCCACCGCCATGACCAATTTGGCAAGATTGACGGCTGCATCAGGCATATCCAATAACTTGGCTGCAGCGCCCATTTGCGCCAGCAGTTCCTCATCGTCCAACAGGTTAACGATCATGGGCAGTAATTCATCCTGTAGTCGCTCATCCAAAATCTGTTTGGCGGCGCCGCGTTCGCTCAAAAAGTCGGCATTTACCTTCTGATAGCGCCACGCATAAGGGTAGGGCACCAGTATCGCCGGCAGTCCAAAAGCCGGGCATTCACCCAACATACTGGCCCCAGCACGGGCAACCACTAGATCCGCTGCCCGAAAGGCCGCACCCATCTCTTCATGCAGATAGGGGAATGGCCGATAATGTCGCCGGAGCTCTTCCGGCAGTGTCGCGGCATGTGCCTCGACTTCCTTCCAGGTAGTAGTACCGGCAATGTGAATAACCTGATACCGATCCAGCAGCACCGGCAGCGCCGCCATTAACGCCTGGTTGATGCTGGACGCACCGCGGCTGCCGCCAAATACGAACAATGTCGGCCGTTGGGCATCCAGGTCAAACTCGGCCAACGCGTCAGCCTTACTTAGCCGCGCAGCCGCTCGAATTTCAGGGCGTACCGGATAGCCGGTGACGGTCATTTTCCCAGCGGGCACGTATGGCCGAGAGCCTTCCGTGGTGCAAGCCACCTTTGCCGCCGAACCTAGCGCAAATTTTATGGCTGCGCCAGGCTCTACGTCAGGCAGGTAGATCACCACCGGGACACCGAGCAGGCGAGCCGCCGCTGCCGTAGGTACGGCCACATAGCCACCGGTCATGAAAACGACCTCGGGGCCAAAACGGCGAATTAGGGCGGCTGCCTTTAGCACGCCCCAGGCCAGTTTCACACCGTTGACCGCTTTCAGGTGCAGTGGAACGCCGGCGATCGCGCCGCCGGTAATCAATTCCAACTTCAGGCCGGCCCGAGGTACCAAGCTCTCTTCCATCTCTCCTCGAGTACCCACCCAACGCAGGTCATCCACGTCAAGACCGAGACGGCGCAATTCCGCGGCTGCTGCCAGCCCCGGATAAATACCTCCGCCCGTTCCGCCTGCGCAAATTAATACCTTCATGGTGTCGAAGAACCTATCTCTTCGCTGAATTCCGTCATCCTTGCTGATCGCCGCTGCTGCATCACGTCTCGATTCACCTGCGGCTGCGGGCGCTTAGAAATGGCTACATCACGGGAAATACTCAACAGGAATCCAACCCCTACCAGAGTCACCGCCATCGAAGAACCGCCATAGCTCACAAAGGGCAGCGGGATGCCGGTAAAGGGGATTGTCGCGGTGATGACGGCGATATTAAGCAGTGCCTGGAATCCTATCCAGCAGGAGACGCCCAAAGCGATCAAGCCGCCGTAGCTGTCGCGTGCCGCCCTGGCCGCCTTAAAGCCGCGCCACACCAATATCCCGTAGAGGCTGACCAGCAGCAGTCCGCCCACGAGACCTAGCTCTTCGCCTAAGATAGCGAAGACTGCGTCGGTGTGGGCGAAGGGAAGCCGGCTGAACTTCTGACTGCTCTCGCCAAGGCCGACGCCAAACAAACCGCCCTTGCCTAGAGCCACCAAAGATTGCTGCACCTGCCAGCCGGCTAAAGCGGGGTCATTCAATGCCTCCTTGTACTCGCTCATCCGCTTTTCTGCGTGAGGAAGCGTATTGGCTACGAGCAGAAAGAGCATCCCACCCAACAATAGGGCCAAGGCAAACTGCTTGAGATCAGCGCCAGCGATGAAGAACAGAGTGAAACTTATCAAAGCCACCAGTATCGCCGTGCTGAGGTCCGGCTGACTGACAATGAAAGCGCAAACAATGCCGGTAATCACGATGAAGGGGCCTAAACCATAGGTCAACTGCTTGATCCGTTCCCCTTTGGAGGAAAGCCAGTGGGATACGTAAAGGATGGTCATCAGCTTGGCTACCTCGGACGGCTGAAAAGAGCCGCCGGAAAGGCCGCGGCGGGCGCCGAAGATCGATTCCCCGGCAAAAAGGACAATTCCCAGGGCCAATAATGTAACCACCAAGAATGGGACAGAGATTTTTCGAAAGGCATGGTAGTCGAACTGCAGCACGAAGGCGATGCCGGCAAAGCCAATCAACGTGGCAACAAGCTGGCGCTTGAAATAGTAAGAGGGTCCATATTCAAAGGAGCTGCTGTATACCAGAAGCAGCCCCAACACCACCAGACCGCAGACAGCCAGCAGCATCCAGTAGTCAAATTTGAATTTGATTCCTGGTTGGATCAAAACAGTTCTTTTTCTGACGACGCCAAATGTAGCCATAACTCTATTCCTCTACTATCCGGTGGCGACGCGGCCTCATCACCGGGACGCTCTGATACTCCAGCGCTTTATCGTTGATCATGCTGAAGAGCCTATATCGGTCTTCAGCTCCAACACTAATTTTCGAAATACCTCGCCCCTTTGGGCGAAATCGACAAATGCGTCGAAACTGGTCCCTCCTGGAGACAGTAGAACCACGTCTCCGGACCTAGCCATGCTTGCGGCAGCAGCTACCGCCTCTGCCATCGTCTCAACCCGGGTCACGCCTTCCCCTGCCGTCGATTCAGCCGCCGATGCCTGGAGCAGTTCCTTCTGCAGGGTATCCGCCAATTCGCCGAATAGGACCACATGGCGTGCAGCGCGCCGCACCCGTGCCGCCCAGGCTTCCCACTCCATATCTTTATCTTTTCCGCCAGCCAGCAAGATGATCGGCTGGCTGAATGAATCGACTGCCGCCAACGCCCGTTCTGGGGCAGTGGCGATGGAGTCGTTGATGTACTGGACGCCGTCAATGGTCTGAACCAGCTCCAGCCGATGCTCAATGCCGGTGAAACTGCTGATAGCGGCACCCATGGCGCTCACAGGAATTCCCACAGAATCTGCCAGCACAACCGCAGCCATGACATTGAGAATGTTGTGACGGCCGCGCACTTTGACCATGTCCAGCGAGCAGACTGCTGCGTCTCGCTCGCCGCGCAGCCAAATCTGATCATCCCGCAGAAAAGCCCCATCGGCGACTTCCCCCTTGAGACTAAACTGGCGCAGCCGGCCTTTCACCAAAGAGCGCAGCGAGCTGGTTGCAGGATCATCAGCGGACAATAGAGCGATGTCCGCCGAGTTTTGATAGCGCAGAATATTGGCTTTGGCAGCGATATAAGCTGACATACGCTTGTGCCGATCCAGGTGATTTGGGGTGATATTCAAGATCGCGGCCACAGTCGGGCTTTGATCCCAGATTTCCAGCTGGAAACTGGACAGTTCCTGTACCGCCAGGTCAGCTGATGACATCTCCGCCAAATCAGCGATCAAGGGGCGGCCGATGTTCCCGCCTACCCAGGTGTTCCGTCCGGACGCCTTTCCCATAGCGCCAGTCAAAGCGGTGGTTGTGCTCTTGCCGGCAGAACCGGTGATGCCAATGACCGTACAGGGAGCCCGTTTGATGAACTCTTGCGAATCATTAGTGACGACGATACCGCGCCGGCGGGCTTCGACGACCATGGGCGCATCCGCCGGCACCCCACCGCTGATAGCTAGCAGGTCGGCGCCGTCCAACATCTCCGGAGTATGGCTGCCCAGCACAAACTCAATACGCATGCCATCGAGCTCAGCCAGCAC
>JAHEEY010000424.1 GCA_024640485.1 Chloroflexota bacterium
CAATTTTGAAGATTATCATTGATTTTGATGGCACGCTAACTGCTGAGGAATCTCAAGCCAAACTATTGTCTGAGAAGTCCTTGGACACCCTGGCGGAAGAAATCATCAAGGTCCCACGAAAGCAGCTGGCTCATGACTATGCGATGACACAGGCCCGGCTTCTGCAGACCCCTCACGCTTATTGGTGGCAGGTAAATGGCTTGGTGGCGTCTTACTGCAATGAAGGCGCTTTTATTCTCAATACCACTACCGTACAGGTGATGTTGAAGGAAAACGAGCAATATCGTCTAGCGGTTGAGGAGGCATTCCCGCAGGCACAGTATGACGCCGTGGTTGACTGCACCAATCACCTGTTTCACCGGCACACCGCCGAGTTCGCGCCCGCTTTTCGACCTCAAACCGTAGATCTACTGAACGGCCTCATTCAACATCCCGGTCGAACACCGATCATTTTGACCAATTCGCTGGGGGATAAGGTCAAACGTCATTTAGCCACCTTGCCGCTGGACCAAGAGATCGCGGTCTTGGGCGACACCCGCCAGTATGAAATGGACCCCAATTGGAATCAACAGTTCAGCCACGCCTCGCTGGGTGACATTCAAGTCTGGCCCTATTCCGAGCAGTATCAAATCGATTTGCGCCGTCCAGATTACTATAAAGCACTTGTCAGCGCGGCTGCCGACGGATCCCAATTAGTCGTGGTTGCCGACACCTTCTCAATGCCGGGAGCGATGCCGTTGATGATGAACATCCCGTTCTTCCTGCTGCTGACCTCGTATACCCCTTCGTGGTGCGTTGATGCTGTAAACAACCACCCCTATGGATATCTACTCGCTAATCTTTCCGAACTGCCGGCGATCCTGGACAGCATCGCCGCATCATAGGCAAGCTATCATGAATTATCCGCTCAGCCCTAAAAACCAGCTTGATCCAAATTCGGTAGCCTTGGTCGGCATACCTTGCGACGAAAACTCTTCCTTCATGCGTGGGCCGGCCGATGCACCGAAGTGCATTCGAGAGCTGTTGCACAGCGGATCATCAAATACCTGCGCTGAAGATGGCACGGATGTAGGAAGCTCCTCTCGCTTTGTAGACGTGGGAAACCTGAGTATCTACAACAGTGCCAACTGCATCCCACAGATCGAGAGCGGCATCACGCAGCTGTTGAACCAGGATGTCCGGGTGCTGTCCCTGGGCGGGGACCATGCGGTCACCTACCCGATTGTGAAAGCGCATGCCAGAAAATACGGCAATTTGAACATCCTCCATCTGGACGCGCACCCCGATCTGTACCAGGAATTTGAAGGGAATCCTTTTTCCCACGCCTGTCCCTTTGCCAGGATCATGGAAGAGAAGCTGGCCATCAGGCTGGTCCAGATAGGCATCAGGACTCTCAATGCCCACCAGAAAGCGCAAGCGGAGCGATTCGGCGTGGAGATTCACCAGGCTAAAGATTGGCCGCCAAGTGACCCAAGCTTGGAGTCCGTGCTCCATTTTGACGGGCCGGTCTATTTGTCGTTGGATATGGATGTATTAGATCCCGCCTTCGCACCAGGAGTCTCGCATCATGAGCCGGGCGGATTGAGTTCGCGAGAGGTGCTGCGGATTATTCAAGCGGTCAAAGCACCGATTGTCGGTGCCGACATTGTGGAGCTGAACCCCAAACGCGACCCCCTGGGGATCACAGGCATGGCGGCTGTGAAATTTCTTAAGGAGATTGCGTCCCAGATGTTGAAAGACGGCTGACCCTTGCTTCTGCAGCGGGGATCACTGCATGTTGTGCTCAACGTCGAAGACGTGGGAATGAAGGTTTGCGACCCACTGCTTTCCTTCTTGTGTCACTCGAAGATACCCCAATGCTTCCGAGATCAACGGACGAACCACGCCCCAATAGAACTTGGTAAACGTTCGCCGCATATCTCCAGGATTTCTGTAGCCCTGAATTTCATTGTTTCCTAGCTCTTCAAATTCATAGAACAGCGCCGGAATCTTGCGCAGGTAGCTGGGGTCGCCTAGCTGGCCGATAAAATCAGCTGCCCGCGCCAGTCCAGCATAACTGCTGGTATCACGATACCTCTCACCATCCGGTACTGGGAAACGGGTCAGTTCAATGTAGTCCATGATCGATTGGACATCAACCTGAGATACGGTCGTCTGGTTACCGAACCGCTCGCGGATGAAGAGTTTGCTGCGGCTGACATGATAGGGGGTCAAGGCGGCATCGGTCCCACCGGGCGGCAGCACCACCGTCTCATCGCCAACGCCGGTGGCGTGCACCCCGCCCCTATCAGCCCGGCAGACGCCTTTGACGTAGCCGATATCGTGGCACAGAAGGGCCATCATGTAGTGGAGCCAATCTTTGGGCAAAACCCCGCCCTCACTCAGATGTTTACCTTTGAGGATTGCCTGTCCCACCGATGTGACCATGATGGTATGGTACACATCATGATACAAGGCGTCAGAATTGGCGATATTCTCCAGGGCCAGCCTGCCGGTCCACTCAAGGATGTTCCCGTATTGGGGCTCCATCAGGCTGTAGGTCTCCTGATAGGCAGCCTTTAATTCCTTGACAAACCGTTCAATCACGACTCGATGTACGTTGAACATTGGCTCATTATACCATAGGGCGCAAGTGCTGCAGACGGGCTTCCCGACCAGTGGTAGACGACTCATGAGCGGCTAGGACAAACTGCAGTACTGCTCTGCCGTCACGGCCATCCAGCCTAGGTTGACCCCCATCCCGCAGCACCTCGATCAGATGCTGGGTGCTGTCCACGAAGCTGTGATGCCATTCATCCCGGGGGACATCGATAACTGTCGTCCTGCCATCACGAAACAGCATCACAGCCGGCAGATCGATGGTGCGAGCGGTACAGCGATTAATGAACAGAATGCCTTTATCGCCGACAATTTCCACTCTGTTATCGTCTGGATAATAGTCTGAGTGGATCCGCATTTCAGGTGTATGGACGAAATCCATCACCCCATAGGCAGGCGAGTCCTCGAACTGAAACATAATGGTGGCCGGGGCGTCCAGGTACAGCGGCGGCACTACCGCGGTCTTGTCAATCCAGGCAAATACTCTGGACACGTCTCCCATCAAGTATCGCGCCAGGGAAAAGAGATGATAGCCGTGATCAAAAACCAGGGGGCCGCCGCCCGATGTCTTCTGATTGAACCGCCACCCCCAAGCACGTAAAGGGACATCCCATCCGCTATCACGGGTACCGGTGTTCATGTGCAGCCGGATCATCCGAGGGGTGCCGATTTCGCCGGCTTCGATCATCTCTTTGACGCGAACAAAGGGCGGGTAGAAGATGAAGTTCTCGAAGACACGGAGCCGAACATGATTCCGGTCGGCAGCCTGAATCATTTGGTCGCATTCAGTCACCGACAATGCCATCGGTTTTTGTACCGAGACATGTTTGCCGGCATCACAGGCGGCTATGGTCATCGGGGCATGCAGATGATGGGGGACCAGCAGCTCCACCAGGTCAACGGCAGGATCTGCCAGGACAGAGTGGAAATCGGTGTATATCTTACCGGCACCCCATTCCCGCCCTTTCTGCCGGGCCAGTCGGCGATTCTTGTCGCATACTGCCACGATCTTGGCGTCCTGCCTATCCCGATAGCCCAGGGCGTGCAGGTCAGATATGCGTCCGCAGCCAACGATGGCGACGCCCAAACTGTTCATCAATTACGCTTCGGGCAGCCGGCATCTTGGCTTTGCGGTTGAATCTGTTCCATGCCAGCTTGTATACCCATCCAGGGGGCTGCTGGATACGGCTGTTCTGAATCAGACCCAACCATTCGGACTCCGCACGCGCCGCCTTTTCAAAGCAAGCCGCAGTGAGTTCTGATTTTGCCTCGGTTGTCTCGCCAGCGGCATCCAGCGCCGCGGCTACGAATTCTTGTTCCAAATGGTCTCTCTGAGAGTGGTACATCTGAATCCGGGAAGAGTAATCCCTTATCGTCTCTCGATGCAGCAGTTCATGCCGCCAGAACAAGGTCGACTCGTCAAAGGTACCTTCTGGTTCAGAACCCAGATCCGGCAGAGAGGAGTCAAACCAGACCGGCTTGAAGATACTGGTGCACGGGGCAGCCGTGCCGGTGAAGAAATGGCTCTGGTTCGCCGGGTGCAGATGGGAGACCATC
>JAHEEY010000057.1 GCA_024640485.1 Chloroflexota bacterium
AGCGGTACAAGGTGATCTGCCGCGCTTCTTCGCCTTGACACCCCATGGCGACATCGAAAAATGCCCTCTGTCTCGATGCCGCTGTAACACTCGCGCGCTTTGTTGTGGCTCCTAAGTCACCCTAAACTCCCCCAATCAGATTACAATCCAATTCCCCCTATCAACTTAAGTTGATTCCCCTTGTTGGCTTTGAAGTATTTTGATGGCATCATTCCCGCGGAGGCTTTTCAGATCGGAAAGCCTCAAGGGCATCAAGTAGAGAATTCATATCAGCTCTCAACCTGCGAAAGCGGCAGGAGTCGAGAGTACATTCAGGTTTTTCAACGGAGATTACAACATGAATCATGAATACACCGCCGATACAGTCGTCGATTGCAGCGGCTTGCTTTGCCCAATGCCTATCCTAAATACGACCAAGGCGATAAACACACTGGAGATCGGTCAGGTGCTGAAGCTGATCGCCACTGATCCGGGCTCACCGCCCGATATGAATGCGTGGTCCCGGCAGACCGGACACGAGCTGCTCAGCGCATTTCAGCAAGACGAAAAGTACATCTTCTACTTCCGACGCAGTAAGTAGCTGTTTGGCTCGAAGGAGAAAGATTATGTCAAACAACAATGATGATCACACCCCAAAGCGCATGGCCCTGATCGCCAGCAAAGGGACCTTGGACTGGGCATACCCGCCATTCATTTTGGCCAGCACCGCAGTTGCTATGGGTTGGGAAGTGAAGATATTCTTCACGTTCTATGGGTTGACCTTGCTGCTGCCGGAATTGGAAGCAGCGGTGTCGCCTCTGGGCAATCCGGCGATGCCGATGAAGCTCCCATTTGGGCCTGAAAGCTTGCAGAAGCTGGATATCCCGGTGCCGACGATTCTGCAGACAATTCCCGGATTCAATACCGCGGCTACCGCTATGATGAAACATACTTTTAAGAAGAAAGGGGTTGCCACCGTCGGTGAACTGCGCGGCATGTGTGTTGATCTGGGCGTGGAGCTGATCGGCTGTCAAATGACCATGGAAGTGTTCGGCTTTGAAAAATCCCAATTCATTCCAGGGACGACCGTTGGCGGTGCCGCCACGTTCCTGGAGTTTGCCTCGAAGGCAGATGTATCCCTTTTTGTCTAGTCAATGGGGGGACTGTTCGTAGGGACAGGGGCACGCCAAGGGGGAAATCCTCCGGCTGCTTGAACCAAGGGTATAGAATGCATAAGAAGATCGCTCACCGTTTCAGCCGCCAATCAAGGGCGGTGTGACGCTGAGCGATCTTGTCATTTTTGATGGCGGTGTTGATGGCGTGACGGGTGCCGACCAGGATGACCAGTCTCTTCGCTCTGGTAATGGCGGTGTAGAGCAGATTGCGCTGCAGCATCATGTAATGCTGCATCAACACCGGCATGACCACGCAAGGGTATTCAGCCCCTTGGCTCTTGTGCACCGAGATGGCGTAGGCGTGAATCAGCTCATCACTCTCCAGAAAATCGTAGGTGACCGGGGTGCCGTCAATGTTGACGTTGACAGTCTGTTGATCCCCGTCAATGGCGACGATCCTGCCTATGTCGCCGTTGTAGACATTCTTGTCGTAGTTGTTTACCGTCTGCATTACCTTGTCGCCCACGCGGAATGTGCGCCCCCCAAGTTTTCGCTCAGCCTTGCCGGCGGCCGAGGGGTTCAAGGTCAGCTGCAATTTCTGATTGAGCATGTGTACCCCAACCTGCCCGTTGTACATAGGTGACAGCACTTGAATGTCATCAAAGGGATCCAGCTGGAATTTATGTGGGATTCGCCGGTGGACAATGTCAATCAGCAGGTCCGCAGTTTCCTCCGGCTCCTGTTTAATGAAAACATAGAAGTCTGAGGATTTCGGGTCAGTTTCCAGCATCCGCCCCTGGTTGATGTGGTGGGCATTACGAATGATCATCGAGCCGGCAGCCTGCCGAAATATCGTCTGCAGCCTAACCACCGCGGCAGCGCCGGATTCGATCAAATCGCCCAAGACATCGCCGGCGCCCACGGAGGGCAGCTGGTCGGTATCTCCAACCAGCAGCAGATGGGTGTCCGGGCCGATCGCCTTGAGCAGGCCGTTGGCCAGCATCAAATCCAACATCGAAGCCTCATCAATGACTACCATGTCGACATCGAGCGGCTGGTCCTCGTTCCGATCAAACCCTGTGCCTGGGCTGAAACCAAGCAGCCGGTGGATCGTTTTCGCCTGCCTGCCGGTCGCTTCCGCCAGCCGTTTGGCGGCCCGCCCGGTAGGGGAGGCCAGCGCGTAGCTGTGCCCGCCGCTGTCCAGCAGGTCGAGAAGCGCCCGCAGGGTGGTGGTCTTTCCGGTCCCAGGCCCACCGGTGAGAACGGTCACTTTATGATAGATGGCGGTGGACAGCGCTTGCGCCTGCTGCGGCGCCAGGGGAACTGACGACCGGATCTGAGATTTGATCTCCTCCAGGCGATGTGTGGACAGCGCCGCCTGCAGCGGAGCCAGCCGGCTGGTGGGGTGGTCGATCAGGCGCTGGATCCGATTGGAGACACCTACTTCAGAGTAGTACATGTTGGTCAAGTAGACCGCCCGCTCTTCATGCAGCTTTACGACAGTGGGGTCATCTTCCGCTGCCGGTTCTTCAACCTGCCGCGAGATAATCTCTCGTTTGATCACGTCGCTGCTTTCCAGCCGGTCGATAACCGCGGCGACCTTTTCAACTTCAACGCCCAGAATTTTGGAGGCTTCTGGCTCCAGCAGTTCTTGAGGGGCATAGACGTGCCCTTCATCCGCCATCTTATTCAGCGTATAGGCGATGCCCGCTTCGATGCGCCCGGGATCATCGGCGGCGATACCGGTGGCGCGGGCAATGCCGTCAGCGGTCTTGAAGCCAACCCCGTAGATATCCTGGACCAACCGGTACGGGGTATTCTGAACCACAGCCAGGGAACTGTCCCCATATTTTTTGTAGATCTTGGTGGCTAGATTGATGGTTACCCCATGTGACTGCAGGAAGATCATCACATCTTTGATCGCCCGCTGATCTTCCCAGGCCTTGATGATGCCGGTGACCCGCTTTTTACCGATGCCGGGCACTTCCGCCAACCGTCCCGGCTCCAATTCGATGACGTTCAGGGTGTCAGTTCCAAAGTGGTCGACAATCCGTTCCGCGGTCACCGGCCCAATCCCCTGGATAAGCCCAGATCCCAGATACCGCTTGATCCCCTCACTGCTGGCAGGGATTGATTTTTCGCACTGTTCCGCCTGGAACTGACGGCCGTGCTTGGCGTGGGTCGACCAGCTGCCGCTCAACTTCAGCCATTCGCCCGGGCTGACTTCCGGTAGGTTGCCGACTACGGTAATCAAGGCGTCGCGGCCGCTGGCGTATTTGAACGGCAGCATATTCCGGTTGTCTGGCTTAAGCCGCAGGACGGTATACCCGTTCTGGGCACTGTAATAGGTAACCCGTTCTACTGAGCCGCGGATCTGATCTTTGTCGCTCATAGGCGAATTGTACCCCAGAGGCGTATGGCAGGCAGAACGAGAGTCGAAACTTGACATAAGTAAGGCGGCTCAAATGGTAGTTTGCCCGTCGTTAGTCGAGCAGCCCAGATCCTTCTTAGGAAATGTTCATTTGATATTGCAGGCTGCTTTGATATACTCCAATCAGCGAACTGGGGAAGTAGTTCGCATCTTTCTTTATGGGAAGATTTGTCCCGTGATGAAGGCGGAACTGTCGGGTCAGGCCGGCTTTCGCCAAAAAGGTGATTATTGATGAGAGAATTTTGCAGGTGTATGGAGCGAGGTCGCTGACCATCTGTTTCATACTTTGAAGTAACGAAACGGTAGCAGTGATCCTCGCGAAGCAACGATGTCCGAAGTCGTGCATGCTTCTTAGTAGCTGCGGCCGTTTATTGTTTCCCGTCCCCGCCTAAATGGGCGAGGTCGGATGGTTATCTAATATAACTAGTTACTTCAGGAAAATAGTGCAAAATGCTATCAGCGGTATATCATCAATCATTGCGTTCAGATCTGTCTGCGCCCAGCCCCAGCAATCTTGAATCACAAGTAGGCAACACCCCTCTGCTGCAGCTCCAACGGACCGCGGCCGCTTTTGGCGTTCCTGAGCAGGTCTCTCTTCATGCCAAAGCGGAATGGTTCAATCCCAGCGGTTCCATCAAAGATCGGGCTGCCTTGAACATCATCCAAATGGCAGAACAGAACGGCCAGCTGGCGCCGGGTATGACCCTGCTCGATTCCACATCGGGCAACATGGGTATCGCCTATGCCATGTTGGGAGCGGCTCGAGGCTATAAGGTGAAATTGACGCTGCCGCAGAATGTCAGCCCGGAGCGTATCGCCATTTTGCAGGCATACGGCGCCCAACTGATTTTTACTGATCCATTGGAAGGTTCAGACGGCGCAATCGTTGAAGCCCGCCGGCTGGCTGCTGAAGATTCCTCTATGTTTTACGCCAATCAGTATAACAATTCAGCCAACTGGCAGGCGCATTACACCACCACCGGGATTGAAATCTGGAAACAGACCGAAGGCCAGGTAACCCATTTCGTGGCCGGCCTAGGGACCAGCGGCACATTTACCGGCACCACGCGCCGGCTGCGGGAGTTTAACCCAGCGATCCGCTGCATCTCTATGCAGCCTGACGGCCCTTTTAACGGCTTGGAAGGGCTGAAGCATATGCAGAGTGCCCTAAAGCCCGGGATCTACGACGATGAGTTGGCGGACGAAAACCGGACTGTACGCACTGAAGACGCCTACATGATGGCCCGCTTGCTGGCTCAGAATGAAGGGCTCTTCGTTGGGGTTTCCGCGGCGGCGGCGGTCTTTTCCGCCATAGAGGTCGCCAGCCAACTGAAAAAGGGTGTCGTCGTAACGGTTTTGCCAGATAATGGGTTTAAGTATTTGAGCGAACGTTTCTGGAAAGAGTAGGGGTTGGCCGCGTGCTCACCAACGATTTGAGGTCTTCCGCTAGCAGGTAAAATCTTATGTTGAAATTGTCCGATGAGCTGCACCGGCAGGTGATGGCCCACGGAGCGTCCGCTTATCCTTTTGAGGGATGCGGGCTGCTTTTGGGGCGAGTGGAGTCTGGCGTCAATCTAGTGACCGGACTCCGCCCGATGGCCAATGTCTGGCCGGTAGAAGAAGAGAAGCGAGAGCGGTTCCGTATCGCCGAAAATGATTGGCGAGACGCGGAATTTGCCGCCATGGCAGCCGATCTGGACATTATTGGCATCTTTCACAGCCATCCCGATTGTGAGCCAGTAGCTTCCCCAAGGGATCTAAATTGGGCCAGCTGGCCAGGCTATTCCTATATCATTACGGAAGTGCTGCAAGGCGAACCAACCCACAGCCGTTCCTGGCAGCTAAAGGCTGACCGCTCAGGTTTTCTTGAAGAAGAAATCGAAATAGAATAATTATGAAAGACAGGCCGGTCTCCATGGCGTGCCAAGCGCAAGATCGCACCTCATGGCTGGCTGCCGGCGAACTGAAGAGAAGAGGAGATTTAACCAAATGACCACGATTCGCATTCCTACACCGCTGCGCCCCTATGCCGGCGGTGAAAGCACTGTTGCTGTTTCCGGCGGCACCGTTGGCGCTGCCGTAGACGATTTGACCCAGAAACACCCCGATCTGCGCCAGCACCTGTTTGACGGTGACAAGCTGCGCAGCTTCGTCAATATCTATCTGAATCAGGAAGATGTGCGCTACTTAAACGGTGCCGATACTGAGGTTGCCGAAAACGACACGCTGATGATCATCCCTTCAATCGCTGGTGGATTGAACTGACCTGGAAATCGACTGAAGACTCCCAAGGGCTGCTGATTTTGCCTGGAGCTTCTGTTCACTTGGAGAATTAGAATGAGCACTCAAGGATTGATCGATCCGGCAGCTATCGCTGATGTTGAGCTGTCCCACGAAGAGGTGCAGCGGTACAGCCGCCACCTGATTATGCCGGAAGTCGGCATGAGCGGGCAGAAGAAGTTGAAGGCTGCCAGCGTCCTGCTGATCGGTGCCGGCGGCCTGGGATCGCCGCTGGCGATGTATTTGGCCGCGGCGGGTATCGGGCGTATCGGCCTGGTGGACTACGATGTGGTTGACTACAGCAACCTGCAGCGGCAGGTTATTCATGGGACCAAGGATGTAGGCAAGCCCAAATTGCACAGCGCCAAAGCGCGGATCAATGATATCAACCCCCATGTGCAAGTCGATACCTATGAGGTAGCCCTCACCTCAGATAATGCCCTGGAAATTTTCGAGCCCTACGATGTGGTCATTGATGGTACCGATAATTTCCCCACCCGATATCTGACCAACGATGCTTGTGTCTTGTTGGGCAAGCCCAATGTGTACGGCAGTATCTTCCGTTTCGAGGGCCAGCTATCGGTCTTCTATGCTGAAGAAGGCCCCTGCTATCGCTGCCTTTTCCCAGAACCGCCGCCCCCAGGGCTGGTTCCCAGCTGCGCCGAGGGCGGCGTGCTGGGCATTCTACCCGGCACCATTGGCGCCATGCAGGCCACCGAAGCGATCAAGCTGATTCTGGGCATTGGCGATTCCATGATCGGCCGTTTGGTGCTGTATGATGCCCTGAATATGGAGTTCACCGAAGTCAAGCTGCGCAAGAACCCTAACTGCCCGATCTGCAGCGAAACCCCGACATTGACCAGCCTGATCGATTACGAGCAGTTCTGCGGTATGCCGGCTCATGATCACAGTTTGTACGTGACCGCTGAGAGCGAAGAAGCGGTCCGCCAGATTGAGCCGTCCGCGCTGAAGTCGCGTCTGGATGCCGGCGAAAAGATCATGATCCTGGATGTCCGCGAACCGGTGGAATGGGAGATTTCTAATCTCCAGCATCTCGGGGCGGTGCTGATTCCCAAAGGGCAGGTTTTGGAGCGCATGGGTGAACTGGATACCGCTTCAGAGATTGTGGTTCAATGCCGCAGCGGCGCTCGCAGTGCCGACGTGATTCGCGAACTGCAGCAGCATGGTTTCAAGAAACTATTGAACCTGGACGGCGGCATCAACCGCTGGGCAGGTGAGGTCGACCCAACGATCCCGGTCTATTAAGGATTTGAGGGTGCCAGCTGGCGCCGGTGGCGTGCGGTCATCGGCGACCATCTGGCACCTCGGTTGTAAAAGGGTAGCGAAAGAGATGCAGATTCAATTCGCCGTTGCCAAAATAAGCAAGTATGCCAGCAGCGAGAGCGGTGATACGTTAGAGATGGTCGAGAGGCCGCTAGGTGGGATGTCCATGGTGCTGGTCGATGGGCAGCGAAGCGGCAAGGCCGCAAAGGCGATCAGCAACGTGGTGGCCCGCAAGGCTATCCAGCTGTTGGCTGAAGGTGTGCGGGATGGCGCCGCTGCTCGGGCGGCTCATGATTACCTCTACACCTATCGCGGCGGCAAGGTCAGCGCCACATTGAACATCCTCTCCGTTGATGCGGTGACCAAGACCTTTGTCATATCCCGCAACAACGAAGCCCCGGTCATTTTCTATACAGAGGACGGCGGCCTGCAGCTGCTGGATGAACCGTCCCAACGGGTAGGGGTACACCGCAACACCAAGCCGGTGATCAGTGAAATCCCTATTGTTGCCGGAACAGCGATCGCTGTGTTCACTGATGGCTTGCGGCACGCTGGCGACTACAGCGGCAGCAACTGCTACGATCCGGCAGCCGCCTTTGAGCGTATGCTGTCCTCTGGCATGATTGATTCGCAGGAGATCGCCGACACCTTGCTGGCAGAGGCCAGGGCAATGGATGGCGGCCGGCCCCGCGATGATATCAGCGTGCTGGTCGTATATGTGCAGCCTGATGAGGGTGACGCTGTGCGAAGGATGACTGCGAGCATTCCGCTCTAATCTTTATGATTGACCCTAAGGCCGAAGGAAGTAGGGGTAAAAAAGTCCGATTGGCGGTTGTCGGACCTTGTTCGTCCGGCAAGAGTACCCTGGCGTTCCGGCTGGAGGCGGTTGGCTTTGAGGTGCGCAAACCGGCGCAAGAGCATTCCTACGTAGCCAACATGTGGCAGCGCATTTCCAAACCTGACTTGTTGATCTATCTTGACGTGGATTATTCGACGTCCCTGCAGCGGCGCCCGGGTATCGATGGCGGCCCTGAACGGGTGGAGATCCAGAACCAGCGGCTGGCCCACGCTAGATCGCGGTGCGATGTCTACCTGGATACGGTCGGGCTAACCCCGGAACAGGTATTTGACCAAGTGATGCGGGCCTTGCAGCCGCTGACCTGAAATACAGCGAAACTGTTCGTATTCTGGGCAAAACCGGTTACTTGCGACCAAACAGACGGCCCCGCCCCCCTGAATCAGATTTCTGCTGCTTGAGAGCGGCTTCCAGCTTCCGCGCAGCGGTGAAATCGCCCAGCCTCAAGGTCATCTGATTGCACCGCTCACACTCCTCATACTCTTCCATTCGCCAGTAGGTCACCGCCAGCTTGTGCCAGACGTGAGGGCTTTGTTTATTGAGATGAACGGCCTCTCTGTAGTAGGTCACAGCCTCTTCGAACTTGCCCAACTCGGCGTAGTAGTCGCCCAACTGCGTCCGCAGGCGCAGCCGCTGGGGGATGGTCTTGGCCGCTTCCATTGATTTTTCATACCAATTGATGACCTGCTCCACGTCTCCCACCTGCTGCCAATAGGCGATCTCAGCCAAGTGGACATAGTAATCATAAGGGTCCTGCTGGTACAGATAATCCAGTACCAGGCGGGCATCGTCCAGCCGGCCGATATTGGTGTAGATCATCGCCTCGATCATGTTGATGGCGACGATTTCCGGTTCTGAAGCCTGCGCCTTTTCCAGCCAGAGCATCGCCTGCTCCAGACCGTGTTTGGCGTAGGAGCCGTCGTTTTCCTGGGAAGCTAGAATCAGGGTGAAGGCCACCCCGGCGAAGCTGAATGGTTGTGAATCTCCGGACTTGAAGGTAAGAAGCGCCTTCATCAAATCGTTGGGATCGCCCTGGTAGGAGGTCAACTGCTCGATGCCAATATCAAAGCTCTTCCGGCCTAACCCGGTGGCTTGCGCCGTCGTCGGCCAATCCATTTTCTCCAAGGCTGGCAGCATTTTCTCTACCAATTCATTCCCCATCTTACTCGCTCCCGTGCTCAATTTGCCTGGCACTTAACTCCGGCAGTGTCCAGTAGCGGATCGCAGGACATGCCGGTTGGTTTCACCTTTCCGCTTGCTTGTTATCAACCTGAAAGCCGTGGCCAATCAGCCCACACATGCCCACTTCAAGCCGCACTGGCCCGGCAGTCAGCAGTAAAAGTTTACATGGAGCTGTGGAAAAAGAAAAGACCCCTCGTGAAAGAGGGGTCTTTGTTCTGCGTATTTTACGGTGAGGCTTAGAAGCCCATACCGCCACCAGGCATACCGCCACCAGGAGGCATACCGCCACCTGATTCCGGCTCTGGCAAGTCGGTGATCAACGCTTCGGTGGTCAGAATCATAGCAGCGATACTGGCCGCATTTTCCACTGCGCCGCGGGTTACCTTGGCGGGGTCGATAATGCCATGCTTGATCATGTTGATGTATTCGCCAGTCAACACGTTGTAGCCGATGTTGATGTCGCCCTTTTCTGCCTGCATGCGGCGTACATTCTGGATGATTACATCGCCATTCATGCCGGCGTTTTCGGCCAACTTGCGCATCGGAGCCTCGAGGGCAAGGCGCAAAATGTTGACGCCAGTGGTGGGATCGCCGGCTGCTACGGTGACATCGTCGAGGGCAGACAGGGCGTTGATTAATGCAACACCACCGCCAGGTACGATACCTTCTTCAACCGCGGCGCGGGTGGCGCTCAAGGCATCTTCCACACGATGTTTCTTTTCTTTCAGTTCAACCTCGGTGGCGGCGCCAACGCGGATGATAGCAACACCGCCAGCCAATTTGGCCAGACGTTCCTGCAGTTTTTCCCGATCGTAGTCGGAGGTGCTGCGCTCGATTTCAACCTTAATCTGCTCGACGCGAGCGGCGATCTGCGCTTCGTCGCCTTGTCCGTCGACGATGGTGGTGTCATCTTTGGTGCAGACAATCTTGACGGCGCGGCCGAGGTCGCTCAGCTGAACGCTCTCAAGCTTGCGGCCCATCTCTTCGGTGATAACTTCGCCGCCGGTCAGGGCAGCGATGTCCTGCAGCATAGCCTTGCGGCGGTCGCCAAAGCCAGGAGCCTTGACTGCCAACGCATTGACCATACCACGTAGTTTGTTGAGAACCAGTGTGGCCAGCGCTTCGCCGTCGACATCTTCGGCGATGATAACCAGGTTCTTCTTGCCGATCTGAACCAGTTTCTCCAGGATCGGGATGATGTCCTGGGCGGAGCTGATTTTCTTGTCGTGGATGAGGATGTAGGCATCTTCGACAACGGCTTCCATGGTGTCGGAATCGGTGACGAAGTAGGCGCTGATGTAGCCGCGATCGAACTGCATACCTTCAACGTACTCAGTCTCGAATTCCAGGCCGCGGGACTCTTCTACAGTGATGACGCCGTCTTTGCCGACTTTGTCCATGACCTCAGCGATGAGGCTGCCGATGCTCTGGTCCTGGGCCGAGATAGCAGCCACAGAAGCGATTTCTTCGACACTATCAATGCTGATAGCCATGCTGCGGATCTTGTTGGCCAGAGCGACGGTGCCAGCTTCGATGCCGTGCTTGAGCAGCATCGGGTTGGCGCCGGCGGCGACGTTCTTCAAGCCTTCATGGACCATGTGCTGAGCCAGGACGGTGGCAGTAGTGGTGCCGTCGCCAGCGATATCATTGGTCTTGATGGCGGCTTCTTTGAACAGCTGGGCGCCCATGTTCTCAAAGGGATCTTCTAGTTCGATCTCTTTGGCGACGGTGACACCGTCATGGGTGATGGTGGGGGCGCCGAATTTTTTGTCCAGGGCGACGTTGCGTCCCTTGGGGCCCAGTGTCGTGGAGACAGCTGAGGCTACGGTGTCAATGCCCTTCTTGAGCTTGCGGCGAGCATCTTCCGAAAAAAGTAATTGTTTTGCCATTTTCAAATATCTCCTTTATTTCTCGACGATTGCCAAAACGTCAGATTCTTTAAGAATCAACAGTTTCTCACCGTCGATCTTGATCTCTGTGCCGCCATATTTGGCATAGAGGACACTGTCGCCCACGGCCACATCCATTGGGATGCGTTTTCCATCGTCATCACGACGGCCTGGACCTACAGCAACGACCTCACCTTCCTGCGGCTTCTCTTTCGCGGTTTCGGGAAGTACCAGGCCGGATGGTGTAGTCGTTTCACGTTCTTTAGGTTGCACGACCAAACGGTCGCCTAACGGTTTAAGATTCATGAACTATCTCCTTTCTTAAGGTTTTCAATGCAATCTGGTGAAATTAACACTTAGCACTCGGTTGCATAGAGTGCCAAACTAGACAACCGAAATTTTAACATAGAATTGAATGCTGTCAAGATAATTCTGGCAGTCTGGTACCGAGAGTGCTAACGACTATGATTGGGCAGCTGCCATCAGATTCCACGGCCAATCACTCGAGGAAGTCTGGCCTCAGCAGCTGAAATATCTAGCGAGGAACGGGGCGCGGTTGACCAGGAAATCATTGGCTGCCGACGGGGGTTGCAGCGGCATGATCATTAAAATCAGCTGACAAAACCGCCTGCCGGCAAGAATCCAGTTAATCTAAACTGGGGGACTGCGGTCTCGCTAGGGAGAAGCCTCCAGGGAGGCGCGGCGGCAGAGGTCCAAACCTTCTAGCGCGCTTTCTTCCAGCAGGGTGCCCTGAATTGGGAGCGTCAGCACCTGTTCGAATATGGGTGCCGCCTGCAGACACAATCCCGGATCGGTAAAGTAATAGGCGGTGGCTAGCATGTTGAAGAAACGGGCATTGAGTACATTGGGCGTGCCGTAAAGCTTGACCGCCTGCTCCAATTCCTGGATTGCCTCCGGGTAGTTGCTGCGTCTGAAGTACGTTTCGCCTAATCTGCCGTGGGCTCGGGCGACGTTGGGGTTGAGCGCTACAGAGCGCGAGGCATTGTCCTCAGCTAGGACATCTTCTCCCAGCTGCAGATACATGTAGGCCAGGCCATCATAAGCGGCAGCATTTTCCGGGTCCACTGCGATGGCCGACTCAAAACTCAGGATCGCTTCTGATAGGTTGCTGGTGCCGAAGTAGTTGTACGCCAGTCCGATATGCAGGTCGACATAGCTGGGATCTGCCTGTATGCCGTCAAGATACTGTTCTCTTGCGGCAACGTAATACCCTTGATAAGTCAGCACCGTCGCCAGGTAGTAGCGGGTAATGGGGTTGTTAGGCTGCAGCGCCACAGCAAAATCTGCTTCTTGCTGGGCCCTCTCATAGAGCTCAGGTTCTTCTTGCAGCACCAATCCGCCGGCTTTGTACGCATAGGCAGTGGCGTTGTCGGGATTGAGATCTGTGGCTCTGTCCGCAGATTGGACTGCCTGGGAATACTGCAGGTTGGCGCCGACAATATCACCGAGATCGGCCAGGCGATCGCCGTTGGCGAGGTAGGCATAGGCGATGGCGGTCCATACCGCGTCATTCTCAGGGGCCAAGACCGTGGCTTGCTCACTCGTGTCCAATGCTCGCTCCGGCTCTCCTACTCTTGCCAGCAGGGTGATCAGGCGGATGTAGAATTCCGGTTTCGTGCCGTCGAGGCTGATCGCGGTCTCGTAATGGCCGATCGCTTCCTGATAATCTTTGTCACGTTCACTCAGGTCGGCCAAGAGGGCGTGATCGGCGGCAGAGCGGGTGGGCTCGGGGGTCACCGTGGGAATGATCGCTTGTCGTACTTCGTCGGCGCGGCTGATCAGCAAGACGCCGCCTGCGACAGCGAACAGCACAATAAGGACCAGCAAGCAGGAAGGTCCTCGGCGGGGGTAGCGCGGTGGGGTGCGGTTAATAAGCATGTTGAATCAAAGTCCCAGGGAACTGATCTCGGCTCCCTACAAGGTGTCACCTGACCTCATCGGATTGCGTGCCCGCGGCAGTTGCTCTGAACGAGAGACGTATTGGTTGTCGCGCAAGAATCGGGTGGTACCTGAGGCAGGTTGGAATAGTCATGTCAAAATTGTTCAAAAACAGCCGACGATATGTCGTCGGCTGTCATCAGCAATCATAACATTGGGGGTATTGTGCGTCAAACCACCCTTATGGGCAGTTCACTTGCTGCCTGCTTGAGGAGTTTATCTGAGGTTGTCGCGGTGCTGCCAGCGCCACCAAACGCCAATCGGATAGCCGATCATTTTGGCGATGTCGCCTAGCAATCGGATGATCGGTATCAGCGCGAAGGCGCGCAGCCTGGAGGGCGGGCGCCAGCCGATAGTGTTGATCCACAGCCGCTGAGCTGGCCGGTAGCTGTAGGCACTGATTCCAGAAAAAAGCAGCAGCCAGCCGTGCCATTTCTCGCGCCAGATCAGACGCAGAATGAAGGGGACGGCGATCAGATAGGTGGCGTACCGGATCAAATGGCGAGGGAGCCATAGATTGGCCTTGCCATCGCCGCGGGCATAAAGGAAGTATTGGCGGAAGAAGGATCTCAGGCTGCCCCGCGGCCGAAAATAGGCGATGGCCGTGGACGCAAATGAAAATGGGCCGTGTTTCTCTTTAAGCGCCAGATCGAACAAGAGATCTTCACTATAATCAAGCCACTCTGGATAACCGCCCACCTCGGCCCAAGCGCTCTTTAAGAAGGCGACAGACCGGCTGGAGGGCAAGAAGGTGTCTGGATCGATTTCGCGGAGTGTGGGCAGTACCGTGGAGCCCATGACCACTTCGAAATCGGTGAATGGATCTGATTCAAACCAGCCGCCGACAACTTGTGCGGACTCTTCCAGGATTGGCCTGGCCAAATCTTCCACCCAATAGGGTGAGAGCACCACGCCGGCATCGGTGGCGGCGATGATCGGCCCAGCCGCTGCCCTGATCGCATGGTTGCGCCCTTGGCTGATATTCGCACCGGGCACCACGATCACAGAAATGGGCAGCCACTGGCGGTATTCGTCCAGGATTTCCAACGTGTTGTCGTCTGAGCCGCCGTCACAGATGACGATCTCATCAGGGAGCCGGCTCTGGTCAATCAGTGAATCGAGAAGCGGTCGTATCGCTTCTCCTTCGTTCTTGACTGTTGAAACAACCGATATATTCATCAAAAAAGTCCTTGCCGCCATTATGCTTTACATAATGACAATTTGCGCTAGAGGATATCATGTAGCGGCAGATGACGCTAGTCCACCGATGGCACGCTTCCCGCTATTCGTGCGCTGCACCGTATCCTAGATTCCTTTGCGAGATCGGCGCAAATTCGAATCTAGGCCGCCAAGAAAAACCGTATCTGTGGCACGCTCGTATCAATATTAGCACCGGCTGAAAAATGCGAACATCTTGCAGACCGCTGCAAGCTTTTACTAACAGGAATTCGAACACCATGCTGGCGGGAAGACCTCAACCGCCAGTGTCGCAGCAAAATAGTCGATTCCTTGCTTGCTTACTTCTTAAACCCCAAATGCATAAACTCGTTGCCCTATGCGCCAAATCTGGCGAGGGGATCAACCGCGGCTGCATGTTCGATTCTGATTATTGGCTTTGCCGCTGACCTCGGCTGTTAATTGAGATGCAGTCGAGTAAGACAACCGGGTCTGCTTGAGGGCAGGAATGACTTTGGATGGGCGATGTGTCGTGTCTGGGCATTCCCTCTGCAAATGTACTAGAATGGGGGCTGGCTTTGCCGCCAAATGATGCGGCTGTCA
>JAHEEY010000058.1 GCA_024640485.1 Chloroflexota bacterium
TCCAACCCTCGCCCATCTGCTCTTCATTGTCCAGACAGCTGACCTTTGACGGGCCGCCGGTCAGCCGGTTGGAGATGCCGTGCCAATACTCATGGATGATGACCCCATTGTCCAGATCACCGTCCCGGGGAGGCGTGGTGTTGGCGCACAAAAACATCTTCATCGTGGCAATCGAGCCGTCTGGGGGGGTGAAAAACTTGGCGTTGCAGTCGCCCGACGAGTCCTGGGCCTGGGCCTCGACAGGGTCGCTGCCAGAGCCGCCATTGCCGTAGTTGTTGGACTGAAAATTGCCGCTGGCTTCATCAAAACCATACTGGTACCAGACATCGTGGACGATATTGTTCCAGTAAAACAGGTTGGCGACGGCAGCGGACTCGTAGTTGTCAGGATGGACTGTCAAAGTAATGGGAAAAACACAGTCCAGGCCGGTTCCACAGCTTGGGCTGAAACCTGAATTGTTCCCATTTTCATAGGCATAGGCGTTGTTGCCTCTTGTGCTAATATATTCGGCACCGGCGACGCCGTTGGTATCGTGCCAGCCGAATGGGGAAGCGACGACATCCGCCGGATCGGTGACGGTGACGCGGCCGTCCGCGGGAAACGGGGTAGCGGCATGCAGGGGGCTCTCTACCGGCAGCGGGAAGACCTGGTAGGTTTCCGAATCAACCCAATCGGCCTTTTCCAACAGCTGCCCGGTATCGGCATCAATGCGCAGGTTCCACCAATGCTGCTGGCCAGCTTCTTGAATGGTGATATCCCAGGCAAGGCGAAGGGCGCCGCCTCGGACGGGTTGGTAGACTAGTTCAACTGGGATCGCAGCTCTGGAGATACCGCCGCTGCTCAAGATCGTTTGGCTGGACGGGCTGTTGAGGCTCCGTTCAATTTGAAGTGGGCGGCTGATCGTGAGGCCTAGCTGCCTGGCAGCCGCCTGAACGGCCTGGACCGAGCTAATTCCCGCCGTATTCAGTACTGGCGCGCTGCCCAAACCAGCGAGCAGCTGATTGTCCATGCTGATCAGCGAACCGTCAGCCGCGACGTGGAAACTGACAGTGGCGTTGACGATTTCCAGACCGGAGAGGCGCTGCTGCAGATAAAGATGTGTCACACCATTATGGGCGTCCGAATACCGATCGCGGACGGCCAAATCGGCGATGTCCACAGAGGAAAGGCCCATTTCCCCCTGCCGCTGGCGAAGGTAGCCCAGGGCTATATCCAGCGGGTCTTGGTCGCTGGGGCCGGTGAGAAATCCATCTGCTAGCGAGGAATGGGGTGAACTGTGCTGCCTTGATTCCGACGCCTCGGCCGATGCTGCCTTTCGAAATGGCATTGCGATAACAAAGATCAGCGTGATGATTGCCGTGACCAGTGGTAACAGCCGTTTGATTGCTCTCAAGAGGTAGCCTCGCGGTCGATGGTTCCAGAAGGAACAAGAATTATCCCAAAGGACAGTATCAATGGTTGATTTTCAGCTGCCGAATTTCAACTGCAGTGCATCTATTGTAGAGGATATTCTCCAGCAGCCTGCGAATGTTTATGGCCGCTTAAGGAATAGGAAGCGGAAATATGGCCCGTAGTCGCGGATGTGAGCCAGCCAGATCAATGACGGCGGTCTGGGGGCTTGGCGAAGAATCTATTCCGGAGATTGGCGGTACAAGCGTCTCACGGAAATGGGCTCTCAACATTGTTCGCCGTGCACCCAAAAAACTGAACTGAAATAGCACTCCCTGCGGCCATTAATGGTCGCCAGGATCGGCATCACTCTGACAAGATCTTGAATACGTTATTGTAGGCAGCCCCCTCAATCTCATGCTTCTCCAGGACCGCGCCATAATTGGAATTATTGTTGGCTGAGTCTACCTGGATGTAGATCGGCGTCCCTGGCGATATGACTTCGGAGATGCGGCTCATCTCTGGTTGGAAGAAAAGATTTGGAGCGCCGGGTTCGCCAGAGTAAGTCAAGGTGATTATTTCTCCAGCCGCAACTGTCCTGGTGATACCCCAGACCATGCCTTGTTCAGCCAGGTCCATCCAGACTTGGTTGACAGCGGTCGGCAGCGGCGATGGATCCACATAGAGGTCAACCCAAAAGTCATCGTACACTATCGCATTCCCCTGGTTCTGGATGGTGATCTCGATGGCGGCGCCGAACTGGGCATCGAGGACGACCAAATCTGGTGCCAATAGGGACTCGTTCATTATCACTGGTAAGTAGAGGACAGACTCAGTGTTTGCCACCACCTCCGGGTTGAGGCACCAGCGGTTGAGCACGCCGACGTCGGAGGCGGCGCTGTCGCTGATGGTCAGCCGCCAACGTCCTTCCAAGAGTTCATCGTCGAATGCAGACAGCGGTCCTGGGACCGGCAGCAGCTGCCCAGCCAGCGCCGGACTGTCGCCGCAGTTGGTTTCCGCGTTTCCATCGAGCCCTTCATCATCCAGTAAGGCATCGATATTGTCCCCGCCGCAGCCGTAATCCGATGGATTGGGTACGCCGGGACGGTCGAATAGGGTTATCTGGGTGTTGGACGTTTCATGGGTCAGCGTCGCTTTTAGATCCCCTATCCAGGTGTGGCTGACGTCAAGGTAAAGGTTTAGATCGCTGATTCGGCCAGGGTGGGTTACGGTCAACACATCACTGACGCCGGAAGAATCCTGGTCTGGGATGCTGACTCCCGGCGAGCTGCACAGGTAGTTGGCGGTGGTGAAGCTGCTAACCAGAGACGGCGTCCCTTCGCCGCATGTATTGGACCCTGTGACGCGCCAGTAAAAACGGCTGGCTGAGGCCAATTCAATGCTGGCAATATGCGCATCGCTGAAGACGGTGGCGGAGTAGACGATTTGGGCGAACTGAGCATCGCTGGCGACTTCCAGCAGGTAGCTGGAGACCCCTGCCCCCCCATTCCATTGGAAGGTCGGAGACAAGGGCACGCTGCTGGCGCTGTCCGCTGGCATAAGCAGTTCTCCTGCCTCTGGCGGCCCCTCTACCAGGGTCAGCCCAACCTGGGTTGATTTGCTGACCGTGGATGCAGTCCCAGAAATCGTCAAGGTGTAGGCTCCCGGAGCTGGCGCCGATGTGACCGACAGCGTCAGGTCGCTGCTGGCTGCCGGCACCACAGGATTGGCGGCAAAGGCAGCCTGCATGCCCTCGGGAACGCCGGCTGCCGACAAGGTCACCGGCTCATCGAACGATAGCAAGCTGCCAACCTCAATGCGGTAGAGGGCATCGTCAGGCAGGCAGATTGCCTGGACCGCTGGGACTGCCCGTAAATTGAAGTCTGGTGTCAAGACGCATTCGGGGAACGAAACAGACCCAATGAAAGTGCCCCATTTGGCGCCGGTATTAGCAACATTCTTGCTGTATTCACCCAAATACCAGAAGGTGGTGCCGTCGGGATCGATGGTCATGCCGCTGTAATCACCCCAGCGTTGGACCCCAACTGGCGCCCGGTTCAGATCAAAGGCGGCGTAGCTGATTTCACCGGCTTTGATTTCGATCTCGTTTCCCAATAAGCCCAGGCTGTCGCCGCTGCGCCGGCCTGTGGCCCAAATGGAAGGGAAGGTGCTGGCACTGGATTTGCTGTAGCCGATGGCCACATCGCCGCAGTGGTTGGCGGCGAGATCTGGGAAATAGCGGTAATCGCCCTCTGTGGCGAAAATGCCTGCCTGAAGCAGGCTGCCGCTGGCAAGGTCAATTTCGCCCCACTGAACACAGTTAACCGTTCCCCCGCCAGGATTGCAGGAGACGTCCATGGTAGTCCAGCCGGAGCCGTTGCGGTATTCAAAATCAAGCACCCGAAAATCATTGCCGGCAATGGCGCCGCCGCTGCCAGCCTGGATATTGTTTACCGGCATGCCAACCTGAACGCCATGGAATGCCCCCAGGTCGAGATCGATACCTGGGCCCAAGATGTCCGCGTCGAAGGGCTCCGTCCAGCTGTACAGCCTATAGACGGCACCGTCAAATTGACCGTCGGTCAGGACCATGTGCGGGCCGCTGGACGGCCAAGTCCCTTGGGAAAACCCGTGGAGACTCAAAGGCATGGGGGTGCCGTCGCTGCCGGTTGACCGGGAGACAGCTGCAACCGGCTGTCCGGCGTACAAGGCCGCTTTGTCAAAGGCCCAAATCCGGCCCTCGGCAAAGGTGTTGCCGGCAAACATGTTGGCGCCTAGATAGATGGCGTCGAGGCCGATTCCGGCATGGGGAAAGTCAAAGAAATTCCCACCAACGTTGGTGGCGAACTCGTAAAGCCACCACGACCCGGTGGGATCACCGCTCTTGGAGACCGCCACACAGTAAGCTTTGCCGTTGCCGTCGCTGGCCACGATAAACCGGTCGGCGGATTCATCGTAGAGGGTGTTGGGATCGAAGGGGCCGCTGCCGGTGCAGTTGCCGCCGGGCAAGCTGTTGAACAAGGTGCTTAAGGTGATCGGGCCCAATAGCGAGGTGCCGCTCTTATCGTAGATCTCAAGGGCGACGTTCACCACCGCGATCAAATGGTTTGGCCCCGCGGCTAGTTCCGGATCAGGCGGCACCGTGGCGCCGCCGCCGCAGCAATCATTGACATCCAGGGCATCGAAACTGCTGCCCAGCAGTGGGACAGTCTGGCTCAGCACTTGCTGCGCGCGGTCGTCTGGCTGGAGCTGGAATGCCTGCGCCACCAAGGTCGCTTTTCGGGCTGGATCGATGCGGTATTCCGGTTCGCCAAGTTCCCCCCGCAGCCAGCGCTCATACTTGCTGTTGCCGACATTGTCTGCCTGGGGCAGCCGGGCCAAATCAATCGACACTGGAACGACTGGGGCGTAGCGGACGGCATCAGGCAGTTGTGGGGTTTGAATGCCGGTCGGGAGATCGTCCTTAGACGGCAGCGCCGGGCGCAGCGCCGACCGTCCCTGATTTGAACGGGCAGCTGGCGGTGAAACGGTGACGATCACGACTAGGACCAGGGAAATCAGGGCTCCCAAAAATAAGGCGATTCGCGGTAGTTGTCCAGACCTCATAGCTGAATCAGCGCTTCCTGCCGCTGTGCACACGGCCTGCTGTAGTTAGTGGTGTACGCATTCTACTTCCAGGCTCTTTGGAGAAGATGGATCCAGTTTCCGCCCATGATGTTGGTGATATCGGTTTCGCTGTAGCCGCGGCTCTTGAGCCTGCCGGCAATCAGCGGCAGATCAGCCACGCTGTCCATCTCGCTGGGAATGTCAGCCGATCCGAAGCCGCCGTCAAAATCACTGCCGATGCCCACATGTAGCCCATCTCCCAGCGTCTGGCAGATGTGATCGATATGGGCCGCCACATGGTCAAGCGTCACCAGCTCTTTTCGGTCGCCTTTGGCATGATGGGCCCGCAGAAATCGGTTGTACAGCACCACTCCGATAACCCCATTCCGTTCTTGGACCCGCCGAATCTGGGTGTCGCTCAACTGCCGTTGCCCGTCGACAAGTGCCCGGCAGTTGCTGTGCGTAGCCACCACTGGCCCTTCATACCGGTCCAAAGACTCAAACGAAGCCTTTTCGCTCATATGGGTCAGATCCAGGATCATCTTGTACTCAGCCATGATCTCCAGCAAAAGGCGTCCGTCATCGGTAAGCCCAGTGCTGGCTCCTTTCCAGGCGCCCGAGGCGTAGCGGGTATCATCCCAGGCCAGGCCGATGAGCCGCAGCCCTCGATAGTACCATTCCTCCAGCTCTTCTGGACGGCCAATGGGGTCCGCTCCTTCCATCAGCGGCACAATGCCCATCAGCGGGCTCCTTCCCGGCTTGTGGCTGTCGATTACTTCCTTCAGCTGCTTAATGTCGCCCACCAGCCGGAACTGTTCATCCTCATCCACCAGCCGGTGGTAGTAGTCCAGCTGGGTCATTGCCTGTTTGTGGGCCTCGGCCGCGTTGTGGTAGACCGATTTCTCGCCGATGGAGCCGATGGCGGAATCTGCCGGCATGACAAACAAGGTGCCGAAGACCAGCCCCACATTCCCTTTAGCCAGCTCCGGAAAAGTCACCGTGGCCACACCGCCAGCGCTGCCGTGGGGCTCCAAAGCCCGCAGTGCGCTCAATTCCTGGCGCAGTTCGCGACCGTGATTTACGGCGTTGTAAGCGAGATCCAGATGGGCGTCAACGATAAGCATAATGTCGTCCCAACTTCTTCCAGGCCGATGCCCTATTTAATCAGCTCTCTCAAGACTGCCAGATTCACCTGGTCCATCTCAATCTCACTGCCGTCTTCGGCGGTTTCAACTTTAGGCGTCTCCAGGTGAGCCGGATGGTTTTCCCAACGGGGATCGTTGAGGAAATTGGCGAACCCTTCTCTGCCGATGTAGCCATCACCGATGTGGGCATGCCGATCCTTGTTTTGGCCTAGCTCGAATTTGCTGTCATTGAAATGGAAGCACTTAATCTTGTCCAGGCCGACGATGCGGTCAAATTCGGACATGGTCTCCCGGTATGCTTCCGGAGTGCGAATGTCGTAGCCGGCGGCGAAAACGTGGCAGGTGTCAAAGCAGATCCCCAATCGATCGCTGGGGCCTGCTTTTTCCAGCAGGGCGGCTAGCTGTTCGAATGAACTGCCCAGATTGGTCCCTTGGCCAGCCATGGTCTCCAGGCAAATGATGGTATTTGGCGCCGATTCAGCTGTTTCTTCTAGCAGCCGCCGGAGGCCCCTAGCGATACTTTCCAATCCCATGGCCTCGTCACTCTTGACATAAGATCCGGGATGGAATACCAGGTAGGGAATGCCAAAGGCGGCGGCGCGCTCTACTTCCACCTTCAAGCCTTGATATGACTTTTCCCACAGCTCCGGTTTGGGAGAACCGATGTTGATCAAATAGCTGGCGTGAACCGCTACCGGGAAAATATCGGCATGTTCAGCTTCCGCCTGCTTGAAGTCGGCGATATCCTCGGCCGTAAGCGGCTTGGCTTTCCACTGCCGGTTGCTCTTGGTGAAAACTAGGATCGACTGACAGGTTGCATCTTTGCCTCGCTGGAAGGCGTTGTGTACACCCCCAGCGGCACTCATATGGGCGCCAATTCGCATAAATTGTCCTCTTAATGGTGAAGGGTCGTTAGAAATCGTCTGGTTTTTCTTCCGAGAAGTAGCCGATGGTTTCTGACCCGTCTAGTGAATAAACCGCATCGCCCACTTTGCGCCAGACCCGATGTCCTTCCAGGTCAACGATGTAGTTGCCCTGGAGTCTGCCGGTCGGCTCGTCATCCAGAGTATATAATGTGTTTGCCATCAAATAAGCGAACTGCTCGCCTTTTCTATCAATTAGTCCGCGCATTGTAACTCGCTCCCGGTGTGTTCTGCGTCGCAGAGGATGCCAGGTTGGGTTCGATTACACACAACAGCTGTACCATTACGGAATATCAAATGTTGCGGCGATGTTTCCTTCTTTATCCAACAGAGTCACCCGCTCGCCTGATTCCCAAATGGGTGATTCCAATCCCCAGTACAAATCGGCGGCGTCGTTTTGTCCCTTTTCGGTATGAATCGTGACGGCGGCTCCGTCTCCGAAAAGCGTCACCTGTCCAAACGAAAAGACGCGCCCATTGGCATCGGTCAAGGTCCATCCCTGCAGGGCGATCTGCCGGTTGCCTGAGTTGCTGATCTGTACCGCTTCTTCGGTCAGTTCGCCGACACCGGTGACCGCTGAGATCTCGACGATCGCTTCGCCTTCCGCCAGGGGGGCGTCGGTGGGAATGGGGGAGGGCAATGCCTCCGGGGTGGGCTCAGGTGCTTCCGCCTGCTCGGGCTCTTCAACCACGGCGACTTCTGTCGCCGGGCCAGCCGGGATGATCAACTCTTGGCCCACCGACAGCAAATTGGGATCGGTAAGGCCGTTGGCAGCCATGATATCGTCCAAGGGAATATCATAAAACTGACTGATTTTGCCCAAGGTGTCACCCGCCGATACGGTGTGTCGCTGCTCCTGCTTTTCGGGTTCAGGAGTCTCCGCGGTTTCGACGGCGCTCAAACTGCCCGCGGCTGCCGTAGGCAGCGACACCGCTTCAACCGTAGCGGTCACCACGATCTCCTGCACAGGATTTCGGTTGTCCCACCAGAGAAGTATGCCCAGAACCACGATGGCGGACACCACGATATTGATCAGAATAAAGGGAAGGGTGCGACGAAGCGACATCTATTTCTCCTATAACGGTTGCCTATATTGTACATCAGCCACCACAATCTAGCACCATCGGCAGCGCCAAAAAGCGGCCCGTTTTAATTTACATAAAGATATCTTTCTTCTCCCAAAAACGGTTTTCAACAGGTGGCGTTTCACCGCCTGCAGCATTCACAGCGGCCAATTAGGGGAACCCGCCAACTCTGAAGCAAAGGAGCGCCAGAGGCGCATACTCTGGTGTATGAGGGCCGCGAGCGACGGCAGCCGACCGCCAGCTGTCCAATTGCCGGCTGCCCTCGCTTGCCCTTCATCGTCAAGCGGGGCAAAATACGGGAGTCGCCGCATTTCATAGAATATTAATGATATCCTGAGGCATCGCCATGTCCGAACCTTTGAAAATCCTATTTCTCAGCGCCGAAGTCGCGCCCTTCGCCAAGACTGGCGGACTGGGCGACATTGGGGGCTCGCTGCCCAAGGAATTGCGTGCCATGGGGCATGACGTTCGGGTGGTGATGCCTGCCTACCGCAATATTGAAGCGGGTTACCCCGGCGTAGAGCCCGTGGAAGGGCAGCTGGATGTCCCGGTGCGGCAAGGGACAGTGCCGGCGGGGGTGTTTCGTGGTGAGCTGCCTGGGAGTGACGTTCCCATCTACTTCGTGGCCCAGCAACAGCTGTTCAATCGGGAACGGATTTACGGCTATTGGGACGATCCCTACCGATTCGCCTTCTTCAGCCGGGCGGCGCTGGAACTGGTCACCAAACAAGGCTGGCGCCCTGATGTGGTCCACTGCCATGATTGGCACACGGCACCGGCCGTGACCTGGCTGGCAACTGCCGGGCAAGCCGATCCCCGATTCCAGGGTATCCCTAGTGTATTTACAATTCACAATCTAGCTCACCAAGGAAAGGTCAGCTGGGATATATTTGACTACATGGGGGTATTCACGCACTCATTGACAGAAGAGCCTTTCGGCGAGGTCAATTTCATGGCTCGCGGTATCTTCCACGCAGCACTGGTCAATACGGTCAGCCCCAGCTACGCCCGCGAGATCATGAGCCCTGAGGGCGGGGCTGGGTTGGATAAGCTGCTGCGCCACCGGCAGCACAACCTGCATGGGATCCTCAACGGGCTGGACGTCGATGATTGGAACCCGGCTGATGACCCCCGTTTGGAATTTCACTTCGATGCCGATAATCTGGAAGGACGCCTGAAGAATCGGCGAGCCCTTCAGGCTCGGGCAAACCTGCCCCAGCGGGAAGATATTCCCCTGGTGGCGATGGTCTCTCGGCTGGACTGGCAGAAGGGGCTAGATATTACCGGACACGTCATCCACCTGCTGATGAACGGCTATTCGGGTGATGCCCAGTTTATCGTCTTGGGGACCGGCGAGCGGCAGTACGAAGAGATGTTTGCTCACCTGGCGGCACATCATCCCGGGAAAATGACTGCCTTTCTGGATTACAACGCTGGCTTTGCGCCCACAGTTTACGCCGGCAGCGATATCTTTCTGATGCCTTCGCTGTTTGAGCCCTGCGGGCTGGGACAGATGATCGCCATGCGCTACGGCAGCGTACCAGTCGTCAGGGCCAGCGGCGGTCTGGCGGACACCGTCCAAGACGGCATCACCGGCTTCAGCTTTTACGAATACAGTGACGGCGCCTTCTGGCACGCCCTGCAGCGGGCTATCTATATCTACAACGTGGACAAAGAAAGCTGGCGAGCTATCCAGCGGAATGGGATGACCACAGACTTTAGTTGGCAGCGTTCCGCCCACGGGTATCAGCAGCTCTATGAGTGGGCCATCGCCTCACACCAGCATCTGTTCTAGCCGGCTCACTGCCGCCGGCTGATTTCCGCCACCGCTTCCGGATTCACCAGGCTGGAACTGTCTCCGGGATCTTCCCCTAAATAGGCGCTGCGGATGATACGGCGCATCACCTTAGCGTTGCGGGTCTTGGGAATGTCGGAGACGAACCATATCTCTTTGGGCTGCAGCGGCTTGCCCATTTCCCCGGCCACCTTCCGCCTCAGCTCATTCTTCAATTCATCTGACGGTGAGATTCCTGGCGCCAGCACGCAGAAGCAGACCACCGCGCTTCCCTTAATCGGGTGAGGGACCCCAATGGCAGCCGCTTCATTGACCGCCGGGTGATTGACCAGGACTGATTCCACTTCCGCCGGCCCCAGCCGTTTCCCGGCCACTTTGATGGTGTCATCGGAGCGTCCCAGGATGTACCATAATCCGTCATCATCGACAGCGGCCCAATCGCCGTGGACCCACACGTCTTTGAATTGGGACCAGTAGGTTTCCAGGTACCGCTGCTCATCCTGCCAGAACCCACGGGTCATCCCGATCCAGGGCGCCCGGATCACCAGCTCGCCAACTTGATTGCGCACTGATTGGCCGGTTTCATCGACCACGTCAGCGGCGATGCCGGGGCAGGGCGCGGAGAAGCTGGCCGGCTTCAGCGGCAGGATTGGATTGCCCATGACGATGCCGCCGGAGATCTCGGTACCCCCGGAGTAATTGATGATCGGCCGTTTGCTTTCGCCGACCACTTCAAAGAGCCAGCGCCACGGGTCTGGATTCCACGGCTCGCCGGTGGAGGCAAAGAGGTAGATCGACGAGAGATCGTGCTGCTTCACAATCGCCTCACCATCGGCAATCATCGATCGGATCAGCGTCGGCGATACCCCCAGCTGGTTGATATTGTGGTTGGCTACCATCTGCCATAATCGGTCCCGTCCCGGGTAGTCCGGCGCGCCGTCGTAAATGAAGAAGGTCGCTCCCAGAAGAGTCGCTCCGAACAGCAGCCAGGGCCCCATCATCCAGCCCATGTCGGTCATCCAATAAATCAGATCTCCCGGCTGGACATCGGTGCCGAAGCACATATCTTGAGCCGCCTTGACCGGGAAGCCGCAGTGGGTGTGGACGGCCCCTTTCGGCTTGCCGGTGGTGCCCGAGGTATAGATGATCATGAGCAAATCTTCGGCGTCGGTCGGCTCCATATCGGCCTGTTCCGGCTGCCGCGGTACCAACTCATGCCACCAATGGTCCCGCCCGGCGATCATGGTTACCGGGCTGTTCGCCCGGTTGAGGACGATGACGTGTTCTACCGTGGACAGCTGCGCGACCGCTTGATCTGCCGTTTCCTTCAAGGGAATTACCTTTCCCCGCCGGTAGAAGCCGTCCGCGGTGAACAGCGCTTTGGCGCCGGCATCTTTCAGCCGGGAAGCGATGGCACCCACACCGTAGCCGGAGAAGAGCGGCAGGATGACACCGCCGATCTTGGCGATCGCCAGCAGGGCGATGCAGATCTCCGGCGTCATGGGCATATGGAGTCCAATGCCGTCCCCTTTCCCCAGCCCCAGCTCCCGCAGGGCGTTGGCGCATTGGTTGACTTGAGCCGCCAGCTGGGCGTAGCTCAGCCGCCGGCTGTCCCCCTCTTCCCCTTCCCATACCAATGCGGCATTGTCCCGGGTCGACTCGTTGGCTGCCCATTTATCTACACAGTTGAAGACGATGTTGAGCTTGCCATCCAGGCACCATCTGGGCCGTTGGATGCCGTTGGATAGGTCTACTACTTGGGAGTAGGGCTGTTGGAACTGAATGTCGAGAAACTTCAGGATCGCGTCGGAAAACCAGGCCACATCGGCGGTAGATCTTTCCTGCAGTGCTTCAAACCTATCGATACCATGTAAATCCATGAATCGTTTCAGGTTGCTGCGCTGCACATGCTCTGGTGTGGGCCGCCAAACGATTTCGCCGCCAAACGTGAATTTCTGCTCGCTCATTGTCTACTCCCTATCAGTTGAACAACGCTGCTTAATACGCCCATCCAGCTAGTCGCTAGCCAGCCGCTTCTCAGGCAAATAAGGGTGCCAGCTTCGCCGCCAGGATCACATTTCCTTCGATCTTCAACTTGCCTTCCATGAATGCCATTTGGGGGGTGATCTCGCCGCTAAGCATCGCCATGAGATTTTCGTGGGAGAGGGTCATCTTGCAGCGGGCCATCTCATCCTCGCCGGGATAGGCGCTGCCGCCATCATCCTTCAGGTTGACCACGTAGGAGCCGCCTTGCTCGCCAGTGATGTGGAACTGGTACAGCTCATTGACCTGTTTGGTCCATTCGGGATGTTCCTGGATACGCGCGTGTATCTGCTGGAACATCTCCCGGGATAGCGACATTACTTCGTCGGCATCAGCCGCATCGTCATTGGGGGCGTCCGCACGGCCCAGGTTATCCATAATCGGGCCAAAGGCGGCATGGTTAGAGGTGGGGATATCGGCGTCAGTGAAATCATTGATTTGATCCCATTTGGCGGCGATCTGTTCCGGCGTGCCCGGCTGGTTGGCCGGGAACATGGCCCCTTTGGTACGCTGCCAGCGCAGCCGCGAAACCCAGCCGGCCCCCAGCTCGAACAACTCTCCGGTAGTGGAGCAGCTTTCGTGGCAAAGATAAGCAACCAGCGGGGAGACATGGTCTGGTTTCAACGCTTCCACCAAGTCGGCCGGCAGTACCGATTCCGTCATCCGAGAGCCGGCGATGGGAGCAATGCTGTTGACATGGATGTTCCGCTTTTCCCCTTCGATTGCCAGGGTGTTGGCAAAGCCCAGCAGGGCCAGCTTGGCGCTGCCGTAGTTGGCCTGGCCGAAATTGCCGTAAATGCCGGAGGAGGAACTGGTCATGATCACCCGCCCGTACTGCTGTTCCCGTAGATAGGGCCAGGCGGCATGGGTCACCTTAAATGATCCATACAGGTGAACCCGGTAGATCAACTCCCAATCGATCTCTTTCATCTTGTGGAAGCTGACGTCTCGCAGGATGCCGGCGTTGTTGATCACGATGTCGATGCGTCCAAAATGGTCCAGAGCCGCCTGCACGATCTTGTGGCCATCTTCCACGGAATCATAGCTTGCTGCCGCTTCGCCGCCGGCAGCATGGATCTCCGCTACCACCTGATCCGCCGGCTGGGCATCAGCGCCCTGTCCGTGCTGGCTGCCGCCTAGATCATTAACCAATACCTTGGCACCCCTGCTGGCCAAAAGCAGGGCATGGGCTCTCCCCAGCCCGCCGCCGGCGCCGGTAACAATGGCTACCCGATCGTCAAAACGCATTGTCTCAGACATGATTCCTCCTGAATGCACAAACAGCCGGCTGTGGTCGAGATTCCTACTCTCTCAGTTTGGGATTGTTGGCATGGCGGTCCCGATCGCGGCCCGTCTTCTTGGCCATATTCTTTTCGAATGCTTCGCTCAAATCGACGCCGGTCTGATTGGCCAGGCAGATAAGTACAAATAACACATCGGCAAACTCGTCTGCCAGATCCACCGTCTTGTCCGATTCTTTGAAGCTTTGGTCGCCGTAACGGCGGGACATGATCCGGGCCACCTCGCCCACCTCTTCCATCAAGACGGCCATATTGGTCAGCTCGGAGTAATAGCGCACCCCAATGGTCTGGATCCATTGATCGACCTGTTCCTGGATATCCTGCAGTGTTGGCTGTATTGACATAATATTCTCCGCGTGGGATAAGGCCGAGCAAGCGACTCAAAAACCCATCGCTCTGCCGATGATTTCTTTCATGATCTCTGTGGTACCGCCGTATATCGTCTGCACCCGGCTGTCCAAAAACGATTTGGCGATGGGGTATTCCAGCATGTAGCCGTAGCCGCCGTGGAACTGGAGGCATTGGTCCATCACCCGCTGCTGAAGTTCGGTGGTCCACCACTTGGCCATGGCGGCATCTTCAGCGGTCAGATTACCTGCGTTCAGCTCCATGATACACCGATCCACAAATACGCGGGCGATTTGGGTCTCGGTTTTCATCTCGGCCAGCTTGAAGCGGGTGTTTTGGAACTTGCCGATGGGCCGTCCGAATGCCACCCGCTCCTGGCAGTATTTGATGGTTTGCTCCAGGGCGACTTCGCACGCCGCCACCGCCATGACAGCGATGGAGAGCCGTTCCTGGGGCAGTTGGCGCATCAGCTGGAAGAACCCCTGGCCCTCCTGGCCCAGCAGATTCTCCACGGGAACATGCACGTCATGAAAATACAGTTCGGCAGTGTCCTGGGCTTTCAGCCCGATCTTCTCCAGCTTGCCGCCCCGGCTGAACCCAGCCATCTCCCGTTCCACAATCAGCAGTGACAGCCCGTTGTGCCCAGCCCCAGGGTCGGTCTTGGCGACCACGATGACGATGTCGCTGAGCAGCCCGTTGGTGATGAAGGTCTTCTGACCGTTGAGGAGGTAATGATCGCCGCTGCGAATCGCGGTCGTTTGAATGCCCGCTAAATCGCTGCCGGCATTGGGTTCGGTCATGGCGATGGCGGTTATCCGTTCGCCGGCACAGATGCCTGGCAGCCAGCGCTGCTTTTGGGCTTCAGTGGCATATTCCAGCAGATACGGTGTGTTGACATCATTGTGCAGCCCAAAGCCGACGCCCGATGCGCCTACTCGGATCAATTCCTCGGAAACGACCGCGTTGAAGCGGAAATCTTTCATGCCACCGCCGCCGTACGCTTCCGGCACATCCATGCACAGAAATCCCATCTGGCCCGCTTTTGACCATATCTCTCTGGAGACGACCCCCTCCTTCTCCCACGCTTCATGGAAAGGGGCGATCTCAT
>JAHEEY010000425.1 GCA_024640485.1 Chloroflexota bacterium
GGATCAGACCGCTGTGCTTATTTGCGGTTCTTGTCGATCAGCTTCCAGGCGGTCTTCAACGCTTTGTCTTTTTGCTCGTCGGTCCAGTGGCTGCAGCGGTCACCGTTGATGTAGGCCACCAGCATGCCCAGGTAGACCAGCCGGCGTTCCTGCTTCTTGAGCTTGCCGAAGCGCTGCCGGCAGTAGACGCCGGCATGGGACCAGGTGTTGGCGCCGCCGCTCTGGGACGCTTTCTTCCAGCTGCCGCTGAAGGCGCTCATCCGCCGGTTACTGTCGTAGCCGTCCGGGAAATCATTGAATCTGCCGTCGTGGGCGATGGTTAAGTCCAATTTGGTCATGGGTCTCTCCGTCTAAATCGTGCAATTGGGCCGCGGATACAGGGCTCCGAACCGCCGCGGCTTCATTCATTGTAGCATACCACTCCCCGGCTTGATCAAAAGCTGTCCCAGCCGAATTCTTCTTGCCCCACGGGAGACATCATTGGATAATGGGCCGGTCCAGCGCGAATTGCCAGTTATGTGAGCGGCCTTGGGGGTGGTGCCGTGTTCCCGTACCCTCTCTTTGCCAATCTGTTCCATTGGGGCTATTTGCCGAATCTTCACAACCAACATCGCAGCGAGGCAAGAACATGTTTGACGGTCTTATGGAGTTGATGGCGCCTACCGGGGCAGTTGTCCTGATCGGCTGCCTGCTGGTGGGGTTGATGTCACTGTCAGCGCGGCGGTCGCTGAACGCGGCGCGGGCGCGGCGAGGGGCAGCGGCGGAGGCCGCGGCGGTTGAGCCATTCCCCTACCGGATGCGGGATGATTTCCTATCGCCAGCAGAGCACAGCTTCTACCAGCTGCTGAAGCGGGCCGCCGGCGATAAGGTGACGGTGTGCCCCAAGGTGAACCTGCGGGACCTGTTCCTGGCGGCCGCTGGCAGCGGAAGCGGCGGCCTGTCGGCAGCCAACCGGATCAGCCAGAAGCATGTGGACTTTCTGCTGTGCCAGAGCAGTGACATGAAGCCGGTGGCGGCGGTGGAGCTGGATGACAAGAGCCACAGCCGGATAGACCGGGCGCAGCGGGATCTGTTCGTGGACGGGGTCTTTCATGCCGCCGGGCTGCCGTTGATCCATGTGGAAGCGGAGCGGAGCTATTCCACCCGAGAACTGCGCCAGCGGCTGCGGCTGGCGGTCAACGGCATGGCGGGGGTGGCTGAAGAGCCGTCGCCCACTGGAACAGCCAACGGCGCGGCTTCGTCGCGGACCGTGGCCCCGTTCTGCCCCAAGTGCGGCTCGCGGATGGTGCTGCGCACGGCAGGGTCCGGGCCCAAGAGAGGACAGCAGTTTTGGGGCTGCCCCAGCTACCCGCAGTGCGCCGCGGTGTTCAGGACGTAACAGCGGAACAGCCGCCCGATTGCTACTAAAGAGAGGGCGATCCGACTGCGGATCGCCCTCTTTTGGCATTGGGATCCGGGTTGAATCTGGGCGCTGATCAGGGCCGGGCTCAGCCGTCCAAGCGGCTTTAGCCGCCCAAGCGGCTTTAGCCGCCCACTGGCGGAGGGCCCAGAATTTCGAAGTTGTATTTGTGGGCCAGCCCCATCATCAGCCCCATGTCGGGCTCGCTGGGCGCCGGCAGGGTCATGCTTTCGGCCGGCACGCCCATATCGGCGAAGAAATGCTCCAGGCCGGCGGGGGCGTTGAACTGCAGCAGCCGGGCCGGCTGGTCTCCTTCCACCAGGAACCAGTGGGGGATGTCGCGGGGGAAGAAGACGAAGGTCCCCGGCGCGGCTTTCATCACCTTATCGCCGCAGTGGAAGGTGATCTCCCCTTCCAGCAGGTAGAACGCTTCGTCCTCGTTGTGATGGACGTGGAGCGGCGGGGCGAAGCCGGCCGGCAGCAGCTGTTCGATCAGCCCGAAGCCGCCGTTGGTGCCCTCACCCACCGCTTTGAAAGTGACCAGCGTCCCCAGAAACCAGGAGGCGTCCCCCTCATCACGGGCCAGGGCATAAGGTTGAGCCGTTTGTGTCATTCGTTCTCCTTGAGATACCATTGCAATATGCGGAAATATTTAGTAAAATAGACTTACTAAATAGTAAGACAGTATTACTAAATTGTCAAGGGGAAGATGATGGCAAAACCACAACTCGAACGGCGGCTGATCGGCGCCCTGCTGCGCATCCCGTTTCAGACGATTGTCGCCGGCATTCATGATGGGTTAACCGAAGCGGGCTACCACGATTTGAGTCCGTCTCATTTCGTGATCTTCCAGCATATGCGCTCTGAGGGGATTCGCTCCACGGAACTGGCTGAGCGGGCCCAGATGACCAAGCAGTCGATGGGCTACCTGGTCAGCTATCTGGAAAGCCACCGCTATGTGGAACGAACCCCCGATCCCAGCGACGGCCGGGCCCAACTGGTGCGGCTCAGCCAGAAAGGGTGGGAAGTGGCCCGGCTGTCGACGGCGATCGTGGAGCAGTTCGAGCGGGATTGGGAAAGCTATCTGGGTGCCGAACGGATGGGGCAGCTGCGCAGTATTTTGCGCGAGCTGAGCGCGATCATGGATGCGGGGTGAGCGGCTGAGCCAGCCGATCGGCTGCATTTTATCAATCAAACAGATTCAGAGATAGGAGAACGACCGATGTCAGATTTCAATGCTAAAGTAATCGCCGAATTTCGGGGCAACGAGGGCAAGGTGGGCGGCTACTTCGCCAACAACACCTTGCTGCTGCTGCACACCATTGGCGCCAAGAGCGGGAAGCCGCGGACCAACCCGGTGGTGACCTATGAGGACGGCGGCCGGCTGGTGATCGTGGCCTCAAAGGGGGGCGCTCCGACCCACCCGGACTGGTATTACAATATCCTGGCCAATCCAGAGGTTGAGGTGGAGTTCGGGTCCGAGAAGTTCCGGGCAAAGGCGGCGATCGCTTCAGAGCCGGAGCGCAGCCGCCTCTACCAGGGGATGGCCGACCGGCTGGACGCCTTCAAGGAGTACCGGGAAAAGGCGGGCCGGGTGATCCCGGTGGTCACCTTGACCCGGCTGGGCTGAACGAACCGAGATCGAGGAGACGACTGTGACGCGGAGCCCGCATTCGGCAGAAGGGATCCTGACGCTGCTGGCTGACCAGCGGGGCCAAATCACGGGCCAGATGGTGGGGCTGACGGCGGCGCGGCTGCGCCGGGGGCCAGCCGAGAACCAGTGGCCGGCGGCCGATGATTGCGAGTTTCCCCACTCCCCAACATACCGTTATTGGTGGATAACGGAGCTTGGCAGTATTATTTATGCTCAAAAGAAACATCATGTGAAGGCTATTAATTATGAAGCTGCATCAGCTGCAAACAGATAAGCAAAGAGAGCAGGTTCAGGAAATGTTCCTGGAGTACTATACCTGGGCAGTTGCTCGAAATGAAGAAGAGTATGGGCTTGTATTCGATGCTGGTGGCCCAGAAGCCATGGTCAAACGATATATGGCAAGTCTTGACGAATTCCTGCCGCCCTCCGGGATTTTGCTGCTTGCCTATATAGACGAACAGCCCGCAGGGTTGGCTTGTATGAGAACGCTGGATGACGGCATTTGCGAAATCAAACGCATGTACGTCAAACCCAAATACCGCGGCAAGGGAATTGGGCGAGCATTATTACAAGAACAGATTGATCGGGCAAGGCAGCAGAATGTTTCAATCATCCGTTTAGACAGCTCGCGTTTCATGACGGCTGCCCACAGCATGTATCGATCAGTTGGATTTAAAGATATCGAGCCGTACAAGGGCAGTGAAATCCCGGCGGAAATACAGAAGTATTGGATTTTCATGGAATTGAAACTGAACAGCACCATGCCTTAGCGGATAAAGCTCGTTCTCGTGACTATCCTGCTTGTGTCAGGCGTTCGCAGTCCCTGCCACGCTCAGCAAACCACAAAGCCGCGCGGGCTGTCCCGGCATATTCTTCTGCGTCCAGCCGTACTGGAGGCGGGAAAGGGGGTTCAGCATGCGGTCGCCGCCGAACCGGAGCGGGGCCGGCTGTACCAGGGGATGGCTGGCCGGATGGCGGTCTTCAACGAGTAACGGGAAAAGGCGGGCTGGGCGATCCCGGTACTGGTCCCGTCGCGGACGGGCTAGCCGCCCGGAAGCGGGGCGGGCTCGTCTCGGAGGGCGGGAGCC
>JAHEEY010000059.1 GCA_024640485.1 Chloroflexota bacterium
TGCGCCATGGCCAATAATTCGCTGGTAACGGTTGATGGTTACCTGGGTGATATTCTCATTCATGAAACCGATGAGGAGCTTGGAGAGAATCCTGAGGGCATGATTTAGAAACAGATAGGTCATTTATCACCAGTAAGGGGTCGAATAATGACAATTGCTAAATTCATTGCGGCAGCGGTGTTGTCCTTATTAGCCGGAGTATTGCTTGTTCAGTTTATGACCGTTCATCCGCTTATGATGAGCCTTTACCTGACAGCAGCCTTGCTGGTGTTGTTTGCTCTCATCGTGGTATTGGCCGTTGGGCTGCGGGGCAACCGCCTGTTTGGCGGCATCGCCATCTCTCTCCTCTTTTTTGCCATCGGCTATTTCGGGATGACTAGCGTGTTTCTCAGTCGAGATGATCCCAGACCTATACCGGCTATCGCACGCCAGAAGGATGACCCAGGGCAGGGCCATACTGCGGTTGTGTACTTCACTCATGGCGAGCCCGAGACATATGATCCCATCGGTTGGATCAACCAATTCAACGAATTCGAAGAGCAAGATATTCCATTCGTCCCTCAAGTGGCAAAACCATTATTTGTCTTCCAGCTTCGGAATAGTTATCTAGAGGTCGGGAAAAGCAATCACCGGCAGATGCATCATCAGATGATTAAGTCACTGGAAGCGGCCTATCGGGCTGCTGGGGATACCACCACAAAGTTCTATCTCAGCTTCTTGGATGACACTCCCAGGCCGGATGCGGCGATTATCCAGGCGCTCAATGATGGCGCCAGCAGGATTGTGGTTAGTGAGGTATTCCTGACGATTTCAAACCATACCGCCGAGGGTGAAGAACTAATTGAAGCGCTGAACATAGAGGAGCTGTATGGGGTACCGGTCCTTTTTACCGGGCCGCTTTATGATTCAACTACCCTGCAAAGCATGTTCTTGGCCCGAGCAAATGCAAACATTGGAGAAACGGATAAAAGCAAAGTGGGCGTGCTTCTAGTTGGTCATGGACAGCCGGAAGAATGGGACGAACAATGGCCCACGGAAACCCAGCAAGAGATCGGTTTCCGCGTGGACATCCTCCAGCTACTGGCTGAAAACGGCTATCGTCAGGAGAATATGAGCATGGCCTGGATGTCCTTCAAGGAGCCTAAACCGGCGGCTAAAGTGGAAGAATTTGCCGCTAATGGCGTTGAAAAACTGCTGTTCTTTTCGGCGGCCATGAGCGCGGACGCCATCCACAGCCAATATGATATTCCTAAGCTTGTCCACGAAGCAGACGTAGCAGCCGGGTATCCGATAATCAACCTGGGCGCCTGGAACGACGACCCCATCGTCATCCAGGCGATAAAGGAAAAAATCGATCGACTCATGGAAGAGATGTCGCCATAAGGAGTGACTTCAATGGATCCATTTTATTTGGCCCTGGCAATCTTGGTTGGTTATCTATCCGGCGCGGTTTCTTATGCTCGAATTGTGGCTCGCCTGGTCGACCCTGACCGCAAGATCGGCAAAATCTCGGTTGGCGTCCCGGGCCGCAAAGATACCTTTGTTGAATCGGACTCCGTCAGCGCCACCACGATTCGTCTTCAATACGGTGGCAAGTATGGCGGGCTGGTATCAGTTCTGGATATGCTCAAAGCGGCCGTTCCCACACTGCTTTTCAAATTATGGCAGCCAGATCAGCCGTACTACTTGGCGGCCTCAATCATGACCGTTGTTGGACATAATTGGCCGATCTTCTACCGGTTTGTGGGCGGCCGCGGTCTGTCATGCATTATCGGCAGTTTTCTGGTGCTGAATTGGCCAGGCACCATTGCGACCACTATCCTCGGCTTCTTGATTGGCTACCGTTCGCGTAATATGCTGCTGATCACCGGCGGCGGCATTGTCCTGATGATCCCCTGGATCCTCTTCGCCACAGGCGACTGGATTCAAGTCGCTTACGTCCTGTTGATGAACGGGCTGTACTGGTCCAGCATGGTCCCTGAAATAAAGGAATATGCTCGCTTGCAGCGCCAGGGAACCCTGGATGAATTTCAAGACGCCGCTACGCTGGAAGTGATCCAAGAGGATGGCAGTGTGCGCTACGACAGCCATACGCTGCGTAATTTGACCGATAGAGTTGACCAGAAATTGAGACGGGATAGCGGCAGCTCTTAAGCGGCGATCAGCAGGCCCGGGCCTGCCGAAAAATGCCTCTTGAGAATCCCACTAGTTAAGGATTGTGATAACCACGATGGCAATACTTAAAGCTGAAAACCTGTTCAAGTACTACGAAATGGGGGGGCATCGAGTCACAGCGCTTGATGGGGTTGATTTCTCTGTGGAGAAGGGGGAGTTCGTGGCCATCATGGGGCCTTCGGGGAGCGGTAAATCAACTTTGCTGCATCTGCTAGGGGGTCTGGATCAACCCTCCAAGGGTGAAGTGACCCTGGCTGATCAGAAGCTCTCGGGCCTGAGTGATAAAGAAGCGACCCTCGCCCGCCGTCATCATGTAGGATTTGTATTTCAGTTTTTCAATCTCTTGCCCATGCTGTCGGCCGAAGAGAACATCGCCTTGCCCCTGATAATCGATGAGAAGAACAAACGGCAGTACCAGGCGCGTATCGACGGGCTGCTGAATCTGGTTGGATTATCGGAGCGCAGCGATCATAAACCCGACCAACTCTCTGGCGGCGAACAGCAGCGTGTCGCCCTGGCTCGGGCCCTGGTGACTGAACCGGCGGTGGTCCTGGCCGATGAACCCACCGGCAATCTTGATTCGAAAACGGGCAAAGCGATCATGGAGCTGCTGCGGCGCTCTTGCGAAGAACTCAACCAGGCCATTGTTGCCGTCACCCATGATCCCAGGGCGGCGATCTACTCAGACCGCATCGTCTACCTGAGAGACGGCAGAATTGTCCATGAAATTAAAATGGGGGAAATCCCCTCCGTTCCAGAGCGTTTAAAAAGGGTGATTGAGGCATTGGAGAAGCTCGAACTGGAGGGCGATTAATGTCCCTTACCCGCATGCTCACCTTGCGCTCCTTGCGGTCGCGCCCTTTGCGGGCCTTGCTCACCATTTTCGGCATCGTTCTCGGCGTGGCTGCTTTTTTTGCCATCCAGGTGACAACCCAGACCTCCTTGGAATCCATCGGCCGTCTTTTTGAGAATACATCGGGCAAATCAGACCTGGTCATCACCCTGACGGAAGGGAGTCGCAAGAGGCTTACGGAACGGGATCTAGGGCGGCTTTCCTCCATTCCAGCGGTTAGCCAGGCGGTTCCCTCCGTGCAAATGCGCACCGATTTGAAAGACCAGACGGAGGCCTTTGAACTTGAACTTGGCCTGCTGGGGATAAATGTCAGCGGGTTGGTTCTCTTCGGGATTGACCCCGAAATCGATAACCAGGTGCGCGACTATCACTTGATCCAGGGTGAATTTCTGACCAAAGAGTTGGACGCCTACGATATCGTTCTGGTGGATAGCTACGCCCAGAAGAACGACATCGAAGTCGGCGATCGGATCGCCATATTGACTCCGACTGGGGCGGAGAACCTGGATGTGACCGGGCTGATCTCCAGGGAAGGGCCGGGCCAGATAAACAACGGTGGATTTGGCGTCATCCCCCTGGAGACGCTGCAGAATTTGACCGGCCGTTCAAAGGAATTTGATCAAATCGATCTGGTCACCTTGGCCGGCAGCGGCGATCAGCAGTCACTGGAAAGCGTCAAAGCGGAGATCCAAGCGCTGTTAGGCAGTGATTACGCCATCGTTCTGCCTGCGACCCAGGGTGAAAGGGCCAACCAGATGCTCTTTGGATATCAGATCGGCCTGAATTTCCTCAGCAATATGGCCCTCTTTGTGGGTATGTTCTTGATCTACAATGCATTTTCAATGACCGTTGTAGAACGCACTCGGGAGTTTGGCTTCTTGCGAACCGTGGGCATGACCCGGGGCCAGATTACCCGGCAGGTGCTGCTTGAAGCCATTGTGCTGGGATTATTGGGGACTGTCCTGGGCATTGGTTTTGGCTATCTCCTTGCCCGCGGGTCAACCGGCCTGTTGGCCTCTCTGCTCGAGGAAGAGCTGGGGACATTACAGGTCAGCCCTGCGCTCCTGGTTGGCAGTCTTCTGCTGGGTATGAGCGTCACCATCATTGCCGCCTTTATCCCTGCCTGGCAGGCGGGCAGGATCTCGCCGCTGGAGGCGTTGAAGGCAAGAGGCGACCGCCGCGAGGGATGGCTGTTTCGGTCTGGCTGGCTGCTTGGGATCCTTTTGCTGCTGCTGTCGACCGCCATCTTGATTCTAAATCCATTTCCCAACGATGTGCAGTTTCGATTTGGAATGGTCACCGTATCTTCTCTGTTTTTGGGAGCTACCCTGACCATCCCTATCGCAGTTGGCCTTTGGGAAAGGTCGGTTCGTCCGCTCATAAAATCGCTCTATGGCAGCAGCGGACAGCTGGGCGGCCGGAATTTAGAGCGCTCCAAACAGCGGACCACCATGACGGTTGCCGCCTTGATGATCGGCGTTTCCATGATTCTGATAACCCGGGGGATGACCGACTCATTTCGGCTGGATCTGGATAGTTGGATTGATTCCTATATCGGCGGGGATCTGATCATCAGCTCGGCCGTGCCGATGCGAGAAGTGGTCTGGAGCCGCGTCCGCGGGGTTGAAGGGGTGGAGGCCGCCGCTCCCGTGCGATATTTCCCTATCAAATGGGAGCAGCCAGATGGCAATCATGAAGAGCTGATGTTCATGGCCGTGGATCTTTCCAGCTATTTGAATGTCACCTCTTTTGTTTTTTCTGACAGCAAGCAGAATCAATCTGCCAGCATTCAGCGGCTGGCGGAAGGCGATGCCCTCTTCATATCCAGCGTCTTGTCGGAGAAATACGGCTTACATGAAGGCGATAAGATTACCCTGCGTACCAGACGCGGGCCGCGGGAATTTGAGGTCGCCGCCGTCGTGGTTGATTTCTTCAATCAAGGACAGGTTATCCAGGGTACATGGACGGACATGCAGCGCCATTTTACTCATGATGATGCCACGATGATCTTGGCCAAGCTGGACCCAGGCAGCTCATTTTCCGTAGTGCAGGCCCGCATTGAGGACAGGATGGCCAGGCAGCACAATCTATCCATCGCTTCAAACCAGCTCCTGATCTCCCGGTCGATGAACTTGCTGAACCAATCCTATATCTTGTTCGATGTGATGGCGTTGATCGCGCTGCTGGTCGCTGGCTTGGGCGTCGTCAATACCATGACCATGAATGTCATCGAACGGACTCAAGAGATTGGCATGCTCCGCAGCATCGGCCTGACCCGCGGCCAGGTATTGAAAATGATCCTGGCGGAAGCAGGATTGATGGGTTTGATCGGGGGATTCTTGGGCCTGATTTTTGGCATTCTGCTGACCCGTATCTTCCTTCTGGCGATGACGGCCATGTCTGGATACAAGGTGGACTTCGTCATGCCCTTGACGGCGGTTCTTGCCGGGGTCTTTATTTCCATCGTGGTTTCCCAGGTGGCGGCGTTACTGCCGGCCCGTCGCGCTGCCAGGATACACATTCTGGAAGCCATTCAGTATGAATAGCGTTTCGGTCCTGGTGGCGGCATTTATCGGGATTCAAAGAATAAGGTGAGGGATCAATTCGGATGAGCAAGAAATGGTTAGGAATCCTCGTCGTACTGTTGGTCGTGCTGGCTGCTGGCCTTCTGTTTGTCCAGCAAAACAACCGTGTTGATGACCAGTCAGCAGCATTGGTTCCCGCCGACAATTCGCTGATCACCGCGGATGCCGGGGCGGTATATGCCGAAGCGCGGGTCGTGCCGGTGCGCCAAACAACGCTGGCGTTCTCCAGCGGCGGGCCAGTGGCCGGCGTTAACGCTGCTGAAGGTGATGTTGTGAAGATGGGCGATCTGCTCGCCCAGCTGGATATCACCGATCAGGAAATCGCCGTCCAGCAGGCCGAGGCCGCCATTTATCTTGCCGAAGCCAATCTGGCGGCCGCTGAATCGATGTTGGCACAGGCTGGGCTCAACCTGGAGGGCGCCCATCTGGCCGTCCGTGATTCGCGGGCCGATTTGGCCCTGGTTGCCGCCGGGGCCACGGAAGAAGAGGTCGCTCTGGCCGGGCTGAACGTCTCCATCGCTGAGGCCGGCATAACCCAGGCATCTGGGAATCGGGCGGCCTCGCTTGAAGGGGCCAGTCAAGCCGAAATAACTGCCGCGGAAGCGCGGCTGGCCTTTGCCCAAACGGAACTTGACAACGCCCAAAGAATATACCTGCCTATCCTGCAGGATTCCAGCAAGCCCGCAGGGGAGCGAGATCTCGCTGGCCTGCGCCTGAATGGAGCCCAGGCGACTTTGAATGCCGCCCAAATAGCCTTGAATCGCCTGTTGACCGGCGCCACATCCTCGGAACAGGTGGCGGCCAACAGCGGCGTGCAGGCCGCGGCCAGTCAGCGGGATGTCGCCCAGGCCCAGTTGGATCTACTGCTGGCGGGGGCCCAGGCCGAGCAGATCACCATTGCTGAAGCGAAGGTCGCCAGCGCGGAGACTGGCATATTGGACGCTGAAAGCCGGGTCGCCGGGGCGCAGTCAGCTGTGGCTCAAGCCGAAGCCGCCCTGTTGGAAGCGCAGGCAGGGCTGGCTATCGCCGAAAGTGAGCGAGAACAGCGAACCCTTATCGCGCCTTTCGACGGCACACTTTCAGCCGTTGAGATCAAAGCAGGGGATATCGTCCAGCCTGGCATACCGGTGATGATCCTGGCGGATCTCAGCCAGTGGCAGGTGGAAACCACCGATCTATCGGAGCTGAATATCGTCGATGTGACCGAAGGATCGCCGGTCGAAATCCTGATCGATGCCTTTCCGGACCGGCCCCTCCGCGGCCAGGTGCGTCGTATTGCCGCCACCGCCGCTGAAGTGCGCGGTGATGTAACCTATGTCACCACCATTGATTTGATGGATACCGGGGAGCTGCCCCTGCGCTGGGGGATGACCGCCTTCATCAATCTGTCGGCCGGGGAAGGAGCTGGACCGCTTGACGGTGAGATCGGTCAGCCATCGCCATCAAATGTCGAGGCCGAAGGCCAGCTGGTTCCCTTCTCTTATGTCAATATGGCTTTCAGCGCGGCCGGCCGTGTGGCCGCTGCGCCGGCAGCCCAGGGTGAGTGGGTGCAGGCGGGTGCCCCGTTGATTCAGCTGGATACCGCTGCCCTGCGGCTGGCTTTGGATCAGGCGGACGCTCGGGCAGCGGCAGCGGCAGCGGGGGTAGCCGCCGCCGAGAACCAGCAGGCTCTGGCGATCACTGCTGTGGCAAAAGCTGAAGACGCCGTAATCATCGCCCAGGCCAATATGGCCCTGTTGAAAGCAGGGCCGCGTCCGGCTGAAATCGCCGCCGCCGAAGCCGCCCTGGCGGCGGCGGAATCGACGGTCACCCAGGCTCAAGCGGGGCGCGAGGTGGCCCTCAACACAATCTCCGCGGCTGATATTGCTTCAGCCGAAGCCAATCTTGCCCTGGCCACGGCCGAACTGCTGGCGCTGGAAGAGGCTTACCAGCAGATTCTAGATAGTTGTTTTGAGGGGCCCGATGGGAACACCGTCTGTCCCCTCTACGGCACATTGGAGGAGCAGACCCGAGGCCAGCTGGAAGCCGCCCGGGCCAATCAAGTCGCGGCCCGCTCTATGCTGGATGTCCTCAACGCCGGACCCACTTTTGGCCAGCGATCGGCCGCCGCCGGTTCGGTTGCCCTGTCCATTGCCAACCGGGATCTGGCCCGGGCGCAGCTAGATCTGCTCCTAGCCGGCCCGTCCGCGGAGCGGATCGAGAAGGCAGAAGTGACCACAGCCCAGGCTGAGCTGGGCGTCACCCTCGCCCAGGCGCAAATGGATCAGGCGGAAACGGCCGTTGACCAGGCTGAAGCAGGATTGGCCGCTGTGGAAGCAGCCAGAAGCGCCATTCAGGCCGCGCTAGATCGAATGACGCTGGTCGCCGCCATGGATGGCACTTTGACCAGCCTCGATGCCAACCCAGGTGAGATGATCGCTCCGGGTCATCCCGTAGCAACCGTGGCTGATACCTCCGGGTGGCTGGTGGAAACCACCAATGTATCGGAGCTGGACATCCCCTATATCGCCATTGGCAATACCGCTGAGGTGCGTTTTGATGCCCTTCCTGATGGTGTCCTGACCGGGGTGGTGACAAAAATCAGCGTGATGCCCGGCCTGACGTTGGGGGATGTTGTTTATCAAGTAACGGTGCTGCTGGAAGATGCCTCTGATTTGCCCCTGCGCTGGGGAATGACCGCTCTGGTCGATGTGAGCGTGGACTGATTTGCGATTCTATCCGCTGACCGCGCTCAGCACTCATTCGGCACCGGCATGAGGCGTTCCTGCGTATCACTCCAGGCCAATTGGTCAGGAGTGGCGGCAGCGACCTCGATGCCCCTGGCGGCGCAAATGGTGTCCCGCAGCGGCGCTGATAGTTGCCTGCCGGCGGGTGGCTGATGTACAGTTAAGGGTGACAACGACCACCCGAATCTGTTCAGAGAGCGCTATGAGAACACCTGCCGGAAAAGATTGCCGCTACTACTACCAGGACTTCCACCGGGGCCACTCCGCTCAGGAGTGCCGGCTGCTGAAGGCCAATCCCGGCTCGCCCGAATGGCGGCCCATGGATTGCGACCTCTGCGAAGTGCCGGAAATACTGCTGGCCAACGGCAGCCCCGACCTGGTGCTGCAAGCGGCGGTCAAGAAAGGGTTCCTGGGCTTCAACCGCAAGCTGGAGATCACCGCCTTCTGCAGCCGGCACGCTGTTGACGTGGAGCGCCCGCAGATCGGCTGTGCCCAGTGCGCCAAAGAGCGACCCGGGCTGGGATCGCTGTTCAAAGACGAGTAGCGCCCCGTTTACCTACGGGCGCCGCTTCTGCCGACATTCTCTGCATTTGCCAAGGGAGCCGCTAACGACATGATAAAAGCTGTACTTTTTGACCTCGATGATACCCTGTTGGGGAACCACATGGATGACTTCATCCCCCGCTATTTCCAGCTGATCAGCCGGCACGCCGCGCAATATATGCCCGGAGATAAGTTCCTGCAGGAGCTGATGATCGCCACTCAGGAAATGATGGTCAATCAGGACCCGGAGGTGACCAACCGGGAAGCGTTCTGGCAGCTGTTCCAGGAGCGCAACGGCATGGACCCGGCGGAGATGGAACCGGTGTTTCATCAGTTTTACACCGGTGAATTTGAGCAGCTGGCCGAGCTGACCCAATTCCGCCCTTCGGCGGCGCCGCTGATTGAAGCGTGCTTTGAGCGGCAGCTGGATGTGGTCATCGCCACCAACCCGATGTTCCCCAAAGTGGCGGTCGACGCCCGGCTGCGATGGGCCGGGCTGCCGGTGGACGAATATGATTTCCGGCTGGTGACCACTTACGAGACCAGCCACGCCACCAAGCCCCACCAGGCGTACTACCAGGAAGTGCTGGATGAGATCGGCTGCGCCCCGGAAAAGGCGCTGATGGTGGGGGATGATTGGGAGCGGGATATGGTGCCGGCATCCGACATGGGGCTGTTCACCTACTGGATCAGCCAGAACGGCGATGCCCCGCCTGAGGAAGGGCGGGTGACCGCTTACGGCAGCTTGAAGGAGCTGCGGGAGCGGGTAGACGACGGCTGGCTGTCGCGGCTTTCCAGCTAGGCGGCGGCTACGTTGCCTGCCGGCTGAGCCGGGCCACTTCGCTCCGCGCTTTAAGCACCAGTTCCTGGTTCTTCTCCGTATGGAAGATGGACTGGTGGTGCTTCTTATAGGCCAGCTCGCTGCACCCCAGGTAGAATCGACGGGTCTGCCTGTATGCCTTCACCCCCCGGCTGGTCAACACCGACAGCAGATGCTTGCTCCGTTTCCGGCCTGAGCTGGCATTCTCGTACTGCGAGAGGGTCAGCGTCTGCGCCCCCACCTCTTCCACCAGATACTGTTTCAGCCAGCTGCGCTCCTGCAGCAGCGCCCAGACGGCGATGCCCAGGGTCAGCAGCACCCCGCCCCAATCGGAAAACAGGCCGATGATGCACAGCAGGTTGCCGGTGGAAACGGTCAAATTGTGGAAGAAATGCATGAACACCGCCATCGACCAGCCCAGGAACGGGGCCATGAAGCGGCGGAGCATATTGGGCGACATTCGCGCCAGGGCGATGCCCAATCCGGTCATGCTGCTGAACATAGCGTGGTTGAGCCCGAAAACGGCGCCGCGCAGGAAGACATTCATCCCCCACGCTTCCAGCCCCCCCTCGTTGTAAACGGTGACGAAGTAGTACACATTCTCCACCATGGCGAACCCCATGCCCACCATCGCCCCGTAGATGATCCCATCCAGCGGGCTGTCGATCTCATGCCGCCACAGCAGCAGGATCGCCAGCAGCGCCAGCCCTTTCAGCGTTTCCTCAACCGGCGGTGCCACCAGGCTGGCTGACAGGGTGTCTGCCGCCCCCTCATTGGCGAACCAGTAGAACGGGGTGCTCAGCACCGCGTTGAGCACGAAAGCCAGCAGAATGCTGGGCACCGCCCCCCAAAAGAACGCCGAAGCCAGCAGCCACAGCGGCTCCTTTTCATACCGGTCGATCCAGTAGATCAGCAGCACATAGATCAGCGTTGGGATCGCCGCCGCCAGGATGGAGGTGAACAGCAAAGTTGATGGGGTCATAGGCTTAGGTGCTCATTGCTTCATGCGCAGAACCGATCCGGGAATTATCTCGAGCGCAGCGGTCATTCCCGCAAAAATGGTGGCGCCAGGTTCTGATTGGCGGCACAGGTTGGCTGCGGTCCCCCGATTATAGCACGGCTGCCGCAAATCGATGTCTCTGTATCCAGGCTGCCATCTCCTTCAGCGCTGCAGCCGTTGATGCCGTGTGAACCGCGCCGCCCTCTTCCAAAATCCTACCGGACAATGTACTATTATTGAGGACAGTACACCTTTGTTTGGATCCACAATTGGCTCAGCGATTGAGCTGCCAGGAGGGCCTCATGGAAGCTAAATCCACTTCTTTCCGGCGATCAGCAATATTCCTATGCCTAATGTCAATGGTTGTGGTGGCGGCCATTTCTGTGCCCGCGCCGGTGCGCGCCCAGGCCTCCCCATCCTTCTACTGCAACAGTGTCACGTCGCTATCACTGGACGAATGCCTCGCTCTGCAGGGGCTGTACAAGAGCCTGGGCGGTGACAATTGGACGGATAATTCCGGCTGGCTGTCCAGCATGGACCTGTGCACCTGGGCCGGGGTCAACTGCCAGATGACGCTGCAGAAGATGACCCACATCATGCTGCCAGGAAACAACCTGCAGGGTCAAATCTCAGAGGCGTTCGGCCGTCTTGAACTCAACTGGCTGGACCTGAGCGAGAATCAAATCAGCGGGCCGCTGCCGTTCTCACTCTGGCAATCCCAAATCGCCAATCTGATGCTGTCTGACAATGCCATCTCAGGCCGCCTGCCGCCGGATATCGGACAATTGGGCAGCAGCGTGGAGGTCCTTGATCTCAGCAACAATCAATTCAGCGGCCCGCTGCCGGCACAATTGGGACAGCTGAGCCGGCTGTCGATCTTGAATATCAGCGGCAATCAGTTCGAAGGTCAGCTGCCTCTCAGCCTGATGGATATCCCCTCGCTTTACATGTTCAAATTCTCGGATACAAACCTTTGTGTACCCGACGACGCCGCTTTTCAATCCTGGCTGAATGCAGTCCCCAATGTTGAGTCCTCCGGTCTCATCTGTGATGACACCGCCCCGATCACCCAGCTGTATCAAATCGCTTATGCAGACGGCGGCGATATCTACCTGTATAGCGAAGCGACGCAGGAATCCCAAAAGCTCACCGACAGCGGTCTTGATTGCTGTATCGCCTGGGCTCCGCAGGGAAACGAGCTCTACTTCCTCCGCGATCGTCAGGGGCAGGGCCGGCTGATAGCCTATGATCTAGCTGAGGGCGTGGAGCGGGAGCTGGGCCCTCCGGAGCTGCGCGTGTCCAGCCGTCCGGCGGCATCCAGCGACGGCCGCCGCTTGATATTCACCCACAATATCGACATCGAGGGCCAGGAATTCATAAACAACCGTTCCTGTCTGGCATGGCTGGATCTGGAAGGGGGCGGGACGGTCAACGTCTCCTGCAAGGACGGTGTTTATCTCAGTTGGCCGATGCTCGATCCCAACGAGGCGTCGGTGGTGGTCACCGAAGCCGGCTTCGAGTTCGCCCAGCTGCTCTCCTTTCAGCTGCTGCCCGGCAGTGATGGGCGGGTTATCGGCTGCTGCGGACAGCCGACGCTTTTCCCTGATTCGCCGTCTATGGCGGTCATCGCCAACCGCTATATGGCATGGTCGCTGTTTACCGATGGGACCTCCTCTGGCATCTTTCGCCTGCCTCTGTACGGCGGCGAGCCCGCCCCGCTCTTGAAGGCGGAGGAGCAGGTTTTTGATCCAGATATCTCCCCGGACGGCAGCCGCATGATATACACCAGGGGCCTTGAAGACAGTTCTGTCCGGATCGAGATCATGGACTTGTACTCCGGCGAGATCGAGCAGCTGTTCCCCGGAGATTCTCCTGCATGGGGTCCAGCCGTGGAAATCAACCTGAACCCCCTTGACCCGGACCTGCTGGCTGAGAAGGCACAGCTGATTCAGCGGCTGGCCCAATCTACCTACAGCGGCAGGTATGGCGCCGCCGCCGGCCAGTTTGAGGCCTATAGTGAAAAACCCAGCCAGGCGCTGGTGGCCCTGCTAGAAGAAGATCCAGCCGCCGTAGGCGCTGATCAATCGGCCGCCTTCGGCCGGCTGGTGATGCAGGAGCGGGCGTTGGCCGAAACCCTGGCCGACTACGAACTGCTGCGGGATGATTTCGCCGACAGCCTGGTAGATATGGCCAGCATGGCCGTAGGCAGCGCCTTCTTCGCCGCCGTCGCCGATGACGGCGACCTCGCCGCGGCCCTGGCAGATCAGACCGCTGCCGTGGTGGAGGACAGCCTGCTCCTGGGATTTGCCTTCATCGATGACCCCGAGCTGCGCCAGGCGGCTGAAGTCACGGTCGCGGCCCTTTTCGACCTGCTGGAAACCGCTACCCTCGACCCGGCCCACTTCGCCGAGCTGATCGTCGGCGAAACGCTGCGGCAAGAGGCTGCCGCCCGACTTACGGCGTATCTGGTAAATCGGGTCCAGCCGACTATCGATCAGGGTGTCCGCAGCGTCACTATGGACGGTGAGCCTCGATGGCAGGTCACCGGCACCGAGCTTCTGGCGGCAACGCAAACCGATGCCGTGGCCACCATCAGTCAGAACGATAGTCAGGGAGTCCGGGGCCAATACGAAGATGTGGTCCGGGGATTGGCCCTCAATGAGCTGCTCACCGACATCGGCGATTTAGCCACCCAGGGGGGAGTGCCCTTCGCCCCGGTGGCCTCCATAACAGGGCGGGTGCTCAATGTGATTCTCAACGTCAGCTCCATGTGGCTGCTGGCTGACAGTATGGACTGTGTCGCCGCCGTGTCGCAGCTGGCCGGCGAGATGGCTTTTGAACCTCCGGAAAAGCTGCTGCTCAACTGCGACGATTCTCGAGTCACCGGGTTGGCCCAGGCTGCTCCTCAGACCCCTTCCTGGATCGGTCGAGACAGCTGGCAGCAGTCCATTTATCCCCGGCTGGACGCCGCCGCCAACAGCCTGCTGGACGCTGCTGATGGCAGCAGCTGGTCGTTCGCCGGCTTGCAGGGGGCCCAGCAGGAGCTGAGCGCCGCCAGCCATCCGGCGCTGTTGGCCCTGCTGCCGCCCGCCGGCAGCCGTCTGACCCCGGAACTTGCCGCCGCCGGGGATCATCTACTCCGACTGCAGGGGGAAAGCGTATCGCTGCTGGCGGCCGCGGCCGTTCTGGAGCGCAATCCAGGCGACGATGCGTATACCGCCCAGTTCAACGATGCCAGAGAGGAGATGGGGCTGCAGTTGAGCGAGGTGGCAAAGGTTTCTGACCTGCTGCCGGCGGAAGCTGCAGAAGCGGTCCCGATCATGCTGCTGCAGGGCGTGCCGTCTCGACTTGTCACCGCCCCCGGGCAGCCCACCACCATTGCCCTTTCCGTGCACAACGCTGGCACCGAGGCCGCCAGCAGCACTGTTCTCACCAGCCGCATGGGTGAAAGCGAACTTGGGCGGTACGCGGTGCCGGAAACTGCCCCGGCGGGCAGTACCAATGTGGCCATCTCACTGCCGCCCATGGAGTTGGGCAGCTATCTGCTCACTATTTCATTGGAGGAGTCGGGCAGGCGCGACTTTCAATTCCTGCGGCTGCTGGTGACCGATGAGCCCATCACCGCGGCACCGGCGACTCAGCAGGATCCCGTTGCAGAAGATACGGCGACAGCGGACAGCGTTCAGGCAGTGGAAGAAGATGGGAATCAGGGACCGGCCCCCACATCCGGCAGATCCTGGATCTCGGGGCTGCTGTTCGCTTTGTTCTCCCTGCTGGCGGTTGCCGCCGTCGTGTGGGCCATACGACGCAGGCCGGCAGGTTGATTGGGGTAGACGGCAGGCCGGCCCCAGCTGGAGCCGGCCCGCCGCCCGGATGCGTTACTCCTGCGCCGGCAGCATCGGCACCGCCGCGAAATCGGCGGCGGTCAGCTTGGTCTGGGCGGTGCTCACCGGGGTGAAAGCGCTCA
>JAHEEY010000426.1 GCA_024640485.1 Chloroflexota bacterium
AGATCAGGACCCAGCCGGCCCCGAATCTGGAAGATATTGAAGGTGATGGGAATACCGGTGATAGCCATCTTGAAAGCGTGATTGGACAAGATGAAGGCGTCATGCCGGTAATGGCCGCTCAACGGCAGCCTGAAGTCGGTGCCGGTATCCACCACCAGCTCTCCGTCCCGGTTTCGCTGGGCGCCTATCGCCCACAGGATCACTTTCCCAGCGCCTTCGGCATCTGGGGGCGCGATGTATACCGGTCCGATCAGCCAATTCATGTAATCAAAGCCGATCTGGTTCAGGCTGGGCAGCATCGTCGGGATGGGAACTGCCAGCCGGGTCCACTCGAAGGCGGCTGCCCGCTGCTCGCCAATATACAGCGGCAGCCCCCTTTCCCCGGGATGCTCAACGTCAAAGGTGAATCTCTGGCTGAGCTGCCCCGATTTTCGCCCGCCGATGGTCAGATTGCCGATGCTGAGCCCGCCCCGATAATAGCTGGCGTCGATTGACAGCTGGTAGCGCTGCCCTGGCTCCAGAAAGTTATCCGGGATGATATAGAGATATTTACCATCCCCAGATTGCTGCCACTGAAACGGGACCGGGGGATCGAGGCTGATCCGCAGCGCCCCTGGGTTCTTGAAGAACGGGGTGTTGAAGAACCGGGCCGGCACAGTCCTGCCCTTGTCCCTGACCAGCAGTTTGAAACAGAGCAAGCTGGCAGACGGCAGCGTCGGCGGCATCTGCGGCTGGGCCCGCCCCCCGGGCGATACGTAGTAAAGCGCCGCCGTCTCCGGCGGCAAATCTTCGCTGGCATCGCTGCACCCTCTGGGATCTTCGGGATGGTGCAGCGGGTAATCATAGGGCAGATACCAGAGCTGGCCGTGCTCGCCGCCCAGGTAGACGCCGCTCTCCCCCAGCGCTGGCGATCCGTTCATGTCATTCCGGTCAGGCGACGCCCCTCCGGCGCCGGTACTGTCATACGACCAGCGCCTCCGGCCGGTGTCGGCGTTCAGCGCGTACAGCTTGCCGTCCCCATTGCCAAAATAGACGATGCGCCCGTTTTCCCCTGCCGGCGCCCGACCGATGACCGGAGAAGAGCGGATGGGGGCGCCGGTGTCGTACTCCCAGAGCAGCTCGCCGGACGGGTTGAGGGCGTAGAGGATGCCGTCGGTGGAGCCGAAAATGATGCCGGTGGTCTGCTGGCCATCTTCCAGCAGCGCCGCCGAACTGTAGATATGATCGTTGGATTTGAATTTCCAGCGGACTCTGCCGGTCGCAGGGTCGAGGGCATAGAAGTAGCTGTCGAACGAGCCGGCATAGACGGTACCGTCCAAACCCACGGCGGCGGACGCGGAGATAAATCCCAGGGTGCGCCGCTTCCAACGGCAGCGGCCCTCAGGGGACACCGCATGGAAGAACGTGTCGCAAGAGCCCCAGTAGAGGGTACCGTTAGCCCCAAACGCGGCCGCCGACCAGCCGTTTGAGCCCGTCTCGTAGGTCCATTTCAGGCCGCCCTCAGGGTTGATTGCGTAGTAGTTGAAATTGGTGTTGCCGGCGTAGATCGTACCGTCTAGGCCGATGACCACATTCCCTTCAAACCAGTTGTTATAGCTCATCCGGGGAGAGATCCTGGCGTCAAATTGCCAGACCAGGCCGCCGTCGTCGCTGTTCAAACGGTAGAGGAAGCCGTCACCGGAAGGAACCAGGATTGTCCCTGGATAGTCAGCCGGCAGCGCCGCCGCGGAATCAATGATCTCGCCAGTCTGGAAACGCCACTTTTCACTGCCGTCACCATTGACCGCGTAGAAATTATGGTCGGCCGAACCAATATAGATAGTCCCCTGGGCATCGATGACCGGCGTTGAGAAGATGCCTTTTGCTGTCTGGAAGAACCAGGGCTTGTCTCCTTGATAATCGGCCGGCAGTTCGCTGCCGCCGCTGTTGCGCAAGGTGCGCCGGTATGTAGGCCAGGGCGCGCCAATCTGAAGCGGCCCTTGTACACGGCGGTTTTCTGGCTGTTTGGTCATGCTCACTCGCCTTCCCTGGGACTGCGTTCCCACCTGAATCTACAGGGTATTGATACGCCGGTACTTTCGGCCGCCCCAGACACCTCAAGTTCCCAGATCACAATGCACCCGCTGCGCACCTATGGAACTGATCCAGGGCAGCAAAAAAGGCCAAAGCATGACTCTGACCTTTTCGAAAAATCCCACTCGCCGGGCAGCATCACTCCCAGCTGCGTTCGTCCCGAATTGGCGGACAGCCGGCAGGCAAGGAATCGACCAGTTCAACTTCCAGGCGGAACTTGATGGCATCACGGGCCGCTGTTTTCAGCCTGTCAGCCAGATCGGCGCTGTCAGCGGCCGCCTTGGCGACCACCTGCAGCGTCAGGAAATCTTTGTGTTCTTCACGGGTAACCACCGCCTGATAAGCGGCCACTTCTGGGAAACGGGCCAGCATATTGGCCAGCTGGGTGGGATGCAGGAACATACCCCGCACCTTGGTGGCGGCGCCCACCCGTCCCAGCCATCCCTTCAAGCGCAGCCCGCCGCCGTCGGCAGCTGATTCCGGGATGATCGCCGACAGGTCGCCGACCCCAAAGCGGACGATGGCATACTGCGGCCTCAGCAGGGTGACCACCACTTCGCCAGTTTCGCCGTACGGCAGCGGCTGCCCGCTGTTGATGTCGCATATCTGGATGATGACGTTGTCGGGGATCCGCCAGCCGCCGTAGCCGTCCACATCGTAGCCCAAATTGCCGCACTCGGCGGTACCGTATGCCTGATAAACGGCAACGCCGCGCTCTCTCAGCTCCTGACGCAAGGAAGGCGGCAGCGGCTCCGCCAGCACGAACGCCTTGTTCAGCGCCAGGGGAATGGCCAGCTCTTCAGCTTTGTCCAGCAGTGCTTTGAGGTAGCTGGGCAGCCCGACGTAGCCGACGGCGCCGAAGGCTGCCATCGCTTGAATCTGCTGCTCCTGATTACCGATCCCGCCAGGGATGACCACACAGCCGATGGAGGTTAGGCCGTCTTCCAATGAAGCGCCAGCCGGGGTCAGGTGATAGCCAAAGGCGTTGAGGGCCACATCACCGGCACGGAAGCCGGCAGCCTTCAAGCCAGGGGCCCAATTGCCGGCGTCCTGGGCGTGGGGCTCGGGTTCATTGATCGGCCCTGGGGATTGAAACACTCGGCGCAGCTGCGAAATAGGCACCGCCAGCAAGCCGCCAAACGGGGGGTCCTGTTTCTGCAGCTCGATTAAGTCATCTTTGCGGAAGATGGGCAGTTTGGCTAGATCGTCGGAATTCCGCAAATCGTCAGGCAGAAGGCTAGCGGCTTCCATCCGCCGCGTGAATGCCGGAGCATTCTCATATAGAAAGGAAATGACCGAGTGAACAGTGTCCATAATGGGGACGCTCCTGATGATACTTATCGAAGGAGCGGCGCGGAGGCATCGCGGCGTCTCCTCTCCCGGTTGACATCCGCCCCCCGCCGCCGTTTCAGGCTATGACAGCCACCTCTTGCGGCGCTTATAATGCTTGACGTCACGATAGCTCTTGCGGGCGCCAACTTCGTTGAGCCCCAGGTAGAACTCGCGCACATCAGCGTTATCTTTCAGCGCGGAAGGTTCTCCATCGAGAACGATACGCCCATTTTCCATGATATAGGCGTAATCCGCCACTTCCAGTGCCAGGCGGGCATTCTGCTCCACCAGCAGGATAGTAGACCCTTGGTCCCGGTTGATCCGTTGGATAATGTCGAATATCTCCTGCACCAGCAGCGGCGCCAGGCCCAGAGAAGGCTCGTCCAGCATCATAAGCTTCGGTTTGGCCATGAGCGCCCGGCCGATGGCCAGCATCTGCTGTTCACCGCCGGACAAATATCCCGACCGCTGTCGACGGCGGTCTTTCAGCCGGGGAAAATAATCATACACCCCCTCCATGTCTTGACGCAGATTATGACGGTCGCGGCGGGTATAACTGCCGGCAATCAGGTTCTGCTCCACATCAAGATGCTCAAACACGCGCCGCCCTTCCATCACCTGGAAGATACCCCGGCGCACCACATCAGCGGCATCGAGCTCGTGAATCAGCTCGCCCTCAAACAGGATCTCGCCGTCGGTCACCTCGCCGTCTTCTGCCTTCAACAG
>JAHEEY010000427.1 GCA_024640485.1 Chloroflexota bacterium
GGTGCGCGCCAGCGTGCTTCTGCCCACTTGTCTGGGCCCGGTGATCAGATAGGCGTGGCCAAGCCGATTGTGTTCAATAGCAGAGGCCATCAGCTGCGCTGCCCATTGGTGCCCGATGATGTTTTCCCATTGATTCTGCATGGGGCAATTATAATCGGTGTGGAGGAAAAGGCGAACCGTCGCTGAGCGCTAGACCGGCCCACGCTGGACAAAATTACCGCTCAGGCAAAACTCCCTTTAGCCTACAAAACTTTAGATTATGGACCTATAATAGCCCCATGGACTCACTTATTATCTCTGGTGAACAATTGAAGCTTGATGATGTGGTGGCCGTGGCTGATGGTCAGCACGTAACCCTGGACCCGGCGGTCTTGCCAAGAATCGAACGAGCGCGAGCGGCGGTGGTGGAGATGGTCAGCAGCGGGAAAATCGTGTACGGCATCACCACTGGCTTTGGCCGTTTCAAGGACAAGATCATTTCACCTGAGCAGGTCAGGCAGCTGCAGGTGAATCTGGTTCGCAGCCATGCCGTTGGGGTTGGCGCCGATCTGTCGCAGAAGGTGGTTCGGGCGATGCTTTTAGTGAGGGCCAATACGCTGGCCTTAGGACATTCGGGAGTGCGCCCGGAAACAATCCAGATGCTGCTCGATCTGCTGAACAATCGGATACACCCTCGCATTCCAGCACAAGGCTCGCTGGGTGCCAGCGGCGATTTGGCGCCGCTGGCCCATCTGGCCCTGGTGGTGATTGGCGAAGGCGAAGCCTATGTTGATGACAAGCTGGTTTCCGGCGCGGAGGCGCTGCGGCAGGCAGGCTTGAAGCCGATTGCCTTGGAGGCTAAAGAGGGGCTGGCACTGCTGAACGGCACCACCATGATGGTAGGGATGGGGGCGCTGCAGGTGAGGCGGGCGATCAACCTTGCCCTCACTGCCGATGCCGCCGCCAGCATGTCGCTGGAAGCGCTTCATGGGACGATTCGGGCCTATGACCCCCGGGTCCACGCATTGCGGCCCCATCCGCGACAAATTGATTGCGCCTCATTTTTGCGCAAGCTGTTGGAAGGCAGTGAACTGCTGCGCGGAGATGATCCGCTCAATGTTCAAGACCCCTATACGTTGCGCTGTGTCCCCCAGGTTCACGGCGCGGTCCGAGATGCTGTGGCCTACGCCCACTGGGTGATTGACATCGAACTCAACTCGGTCAATGATAACCCGATCATTTTCTGTGATGAACAGTCCGGCGAGACTGATGTGATATCTGCCGGAAATTTTCACGGTGAGCCCATCGCTCTGGCGATGGATTACATGGCCTTAGCCATCACCGAATTGGGCAATATGAGCGAGCGACGGGTAGCCCGATTGGTCGATGCTGATAGCAACGGCGGCGTACTGCCGATGTTCTTGACCAAGAAGGGCGGACTTCAGAGTGGGCTGATGATGGCCCAGTACACCGCCGCCGCCCTGGCCTCTGAAAATAAAGTATTGGCTCATCCGGCCAGCGCTGACACAATTCCCAGCAGCGCCAATACGGAAGATCATGTCAGCATGGGGGCCACCGCGGTGCGCCAGGCAGAACAAATCCTGACCCATGTGGAAACTATAGTTGCCATCGAAATGCTGGCAGCGGCTCAGGGGATTGATTTCCGCAGAAGGGGGGATGCCGAAAGCCAACGGCTTGGGCGGGGGACTGCGGTAGCCTACGCGCTTATTCGGGAGCAGGTTCCCTTCCTGGAAGAAGATACCTATCTGTCGCCGCTGATTGAACGGGTCCGCCAATTGGTCGCTTCCGGCAAAATCAAGGAAGCGATCGAAGCCGGCTTCGAGGGAGCAGATAAGGGAGATGATCGGAAAGACCAATAGGACCGGCCGCGCCTTTGCCGCGGGCGGAGTTGTCTCTGGAAGTTTTAGAGGGAGAAGTGCAATATGCCAGAAGTTGTAATTATAGATGCTGTAAGGACCCCAATCGGCCGTTACGCCGGTGCTTTGTCCGCTGTCCGGCCCGATGACTTGGCGGCATTGGTCATTAAGGAAGTCGTCAATCGTACTGGGCTGGATGCCAACTTGATTGAAGAAGTCTACATGGGCTGTGCCAATCAGGCTGGTGAAGATAATCGAAACGTAGCCCGTATGGCCACGCTGCTGGCGGGATTGCCTGACCATGTGGCGGCGGTCACATTTAACCGCCTCTGCGCCAGCGGCCTCAATGCGGTGAACCAGGCAGCTAGGGCCATCCTCGCTGGTGAAGGGGAAATCTTCATTGCCGGCGGTGTCGAAAACATGAGCCGTGCCCCTTATTCGATGCCCAAGAACCCCCAGGCATGGGGGCCGCCCGGAAATCGGACCGCCTATGACACCACCCTTGGCTGGCGCTATCCAAACCCGAAGATGGAAGCGATTTTCCCGTTGGAGGCGATGGGTGAGACCGCCGAAAATATCTACCAGCAGAGCTGTGCTGGTGACATTGAAGGCGGCACCATCAGCAGGGAGGACCAAGACGCCTTTGCCCTGGAAAGCCAGCGAAAAGCGTGCCAGGCGATCAACAATGGCTATTTCAAGGCTGAGATTGTGCCGGTTGCCATCCCGCAGCGAAAGGGCGATCCCCTGATCGTGGATACCGATGAGCATCCCCGGATCAAGAAGAGTGAAGACGGATACGTGCTCGATACCAGCGCCGAGAAATTAGCAAAGCTGCGAGCGGTCTTCCGGAAGGGGGGGACGGTTACGGCCGGCAACGCCAGCGGGCTCAATGATGGCGCCAGTGCGCTGCTGCTGATGTCGGCTGAGAAAGCCCAGGAACTGGGGTTCAAGCCCATGGCCAAATGGAAGGCATCCGGGGCAGCCGGTGTCGACCCAAGAGTAATGGGGCTTGGGCCAGTGACCGCGACTCGCAAAGCATTGGCTCGCACTGGGCTGGAGATTCAAGATGTCGATTTAGCGGAGCTGAATGAAGCGTTTGCAGTTCAATCTTTGGCCGTCATGCGCGAGCTCGGCCTCTCTCAAGAGATAACCAATGTCAATGGCGGCGCCATCGCCTTGGGTCATCCTCTGGGTTGCTCCGGTGCCCGAATTCTGACCACACTGCTGCACGAGATGCGGCGGCGGAAGCTGGAAGGTCAGCGGATGCGCTACGGACTGGCCACGCTATGTGTAGGCGTCGGTCAAGGTGAGGCCACAGTAGTGGAGCTGCTCGACTAGCGGCAGTAACTGATTTGCGGAACCTACTAGGTGAAACAACTGGATCGATCAAAGGGGCGCAGTCAAACTGCGCCTCTTTCTGTTCCAGGAAAATCGGTTCTTGACAACCCTCACCTGGATTAGTTCGAGAAGAGTACATCCAGGAACATGCCCAGGTCATCCTTCCCTTCCAGCATCTTCAAGTTAAACACCTCGGTGTAGCCGCAGTTGGTGCAGGATACAAAGGCGTAGCGATACGGCTGGATCTCCAGCAGTCTGGATATGCCGGTGCCAGACATGGACAGCCGTTCCACATGCGCGCCTTGGGTGCTGCAGTGCCGACAGACAAATTCTTTCGCCAATACCTGTTCTGCTTTTCCATTACTCATCAGAAACTCCTGTTCTCGCTAATCGGACGGACTCTACAACTCATACAGCCTATACGGACAAGCTGCCTATTTGTTTCTGGGCGCTCATGAAGCCGGCTGCGGCCGAAATATGAATAGAAGATGAGACGGGAGGGTGAACTATATCGAAAACAGAGTGATTATGAGCAAAATAGCACCAATTATTTGCATTTGTTTTTGGCTATGATAAAACTGTAAGTGGCTCCCCCCCAGAGATGTCCTCATAAGCGCCCGCTTATGAGGCATCTCATTTTTTTTGCCTGGTGGGCTTCCCGTTGGCACCAACTTACTGTCAAGCTTGAATCCCTACTCCCCAAGGTAGCCTCAGACAATCTCCTTCAGGCTCGGTCCATAATAGTCAGCCAAACTGCTTTGCCCGCCAGCATCAAGCTGCTGCTTTCGGCCCGGTCTGCAGTGAAACCAAAACAGCATCCTGCAGAGGACGCTGTTTGATAGGGTTGTTCTAGACGAGTATTCGACAGAGTATTACTGTTGCTGAAATTGGAGCCCGGAATCACCTGCGCTGATCGATATCTTGGCTTCCTTAT
>JAHEEY010000060.1:0-11378 GCA_024640485.1 Chloroflexota bacterium
TTCAAGGAGTCAAAATCGACGTCCTCTACCGCTTCCTTGAGGATGTCCCGGCTGCAAGGGCCCTGCAGGGCCAGCGCCGCCAAATCTGTGGATACGTCCACAACTTCCACATCAAAACCAAAGCTGACATCCTGGAACCAGCGAAGCATCGGATCAGCGGCAGTGATGCGGAAGAAATTTTCATCTAAACGAGAGATGGTGCCGTCATCAATGATTTTGCCCGCGCCATCACACCAAGGGCTGTACATCACCTGCCCTACACGGCATTTGGCGATATTGCGGGTCATGATCCGGTCAACGGCGGCGACAGCGTCCGGCCCACTTATCTCGTACTTGAACAGCGGTGAGATATCGATGAGGGCGGCGCTGTTGCGAATGGCAAAATATTCACGTTCATGTGAAGGCTCATAAAGGCTGGCAGCCTTATAGCCAGACCAAGTGCGCCACTCATTGCTGTCACAAACAGCTTCGGTGCGCGCATGAAATGGGGTTGGTATCGGCATAGGCAAAATCCTTATAAAGAATAGATTGGGGCAGAATGCACTCGAAAATTGACTCTTCCCCTGGTTTCAATGATAGAACGCTGGTTCACAATGTGAAACGTTGTTTCACAACCCGGACGATTATAGCACGCCTGACTGCATTAACCATAAATTAACGCCGCAAAACGAAAATCAATTTACAGGCCGGCATGCAGCTGGGCCTGCAGTTACTCACAGCCGCAGAAGCGAAGCGCGGTCAAAGCCAGGGTGCGGGTAACGGCCTCCAGATCGGCGATGGGGACATGCTCATCCGGCTGGTGGGCTTTGCGGACATCGCCAGGGCCAAAGAGCAGCGTGGGGATGCCCCCTTCATTGACCAACAGGCGCATGTCGGCACCGTAGACCATCCCCTGAATTTTGGCGGGCGTACCGGTGATATCGGTGAACGCCTGGTTGACTGAATTGACAATGGGATGGTCAGCGGGAATGCTGGCGGGGGCGAACTGCCCGCCCCACCACGAAACCTGCGGCGGGTGCTGGTTGAGCCACGCATCCGCCTGGGCCGCCTGGGCCACGGCCTGTTCCAAGGTGCGCCGGGCCTGATCTAAATCTTCATTCACGGCGACGCCAAATCTGCCTTCGAAACTCAAGGTTTCGGCGACGGTGGAGGCCCAATTTCCGGCCTGCAGGGTGCCCACAGTCAAAGCATAGGGCAGCCGGTAGCCGGCGAAAAGGGGATCGGTGACCCCCTGGTTTCGTTTGGCCTCCAGGGCCATCAACGCTTGATAGATGGGGATGAATTTCTCAATGGCGCTGACCCCTTCCTGGCGGAAACAGCCGTGGGCCGGGAAGCCGGGCACCACGACGCGGAAGTTCAAGGCACCTGCCTGAGCAGGCGCCACCATCAGCTCGGTGGGCTCCATAATCACAGCGGCATCGGCCCGATATCCTTGAACGACCGCCGCCAAAGCGCCCACGCCGCCATCCTCTTCGCCGATGACGCTCTGGACCATCAGCTTCCCTTTGAGCTTGACGCCGGCATCCTGGATCGCCTTGGCGGCAAATAAGGCGCAGCAGAGCCCCCCTTTCATATCCAGGGCGCCGCGGCCGTAGACGCGCCCATCGGCGACGGTCCCCTGCCAGGGCGGATAGTGCCAATTGCCTAAATCACCGGCAGGCACCACGTCGATATGGCCGTTGAAGATGAGGGACCTGCCTTCCCCCTGCCCCATAGAACCGACCACACCCAACCCGTGGGCCCGATCCACCTCAACGCAGTAAGCAGGATGCTGGCTGAGGGCATCAAAGTCCAGTTCCCAGACGTCAACGTCCAAACCTATCCGGCGCATCTGGGCAGCCACATGTTCCTGGGCGGACGTTTCATCGCCGCCGAGGCTGGGGACCGCCACCAGTTGGCACAGATAGTCGATCATGCCATCCATATCGATGGCCGCCGCGACACGCCGCTCAATATCGTTCATGTTAGCTCCTGTGTTTGAGCAAAGGTGGCATCTTGCCGCCCGCTTCAACCCTCTGTCAATCAGAAACGGCCGCACTCGCAGCCGGCCGGCTCAATTCTCGGAATCGTCAAATAGGTCGCGGAACCCGGTTTCCCAGACATCATCAAGGGGAACAAAGGATTGCTCTTCAAACTGGCTTCTCAGCTCTTCAATGTATGCCCGTGGCTTCAATTCAGGCATGGCGTCTTCCAGCTCTTCGATCTTCGCGTCCATGCTCTCAGTCAAGGCGGCACTGCGGCGGGCGAGTTCGCTGGTGTCGATGTCCAGCCCCAGCATATGGCTGCCCCGGGTCACCAGGTCGTACCATGCCTTGATATCATTCTCAATCCTGATACCGTGGGGAGAAAGCGCTGATTGATCGAAGTCGTAGGAAGGGACAAAGGCATAGAAGACTACGAATTCCACGTTTTCATCTTCTGCCCGATCGACCAGCAGCGAGCCAATGGTAGCGCCGCCCTCATAATCGGAGAATCTAACCGCATAGTCGGACAGCTCTGACTTCATCTCCGGCAGACTGTAAATGCAGGAAATCTGTCGATCCATGTCGTAGGGCATGGCGCCGTACACACCGCCAAAGCCGATCACCCGCTTGACCTTGAGGGTTTTTACCGCTTCAAAGAAAGCGGCGGCGTACTGGTCCACGCGGAGGTGGGGCTCGTCGCCCAAGAAAATAACCAACCCCTTCTCTTCATCACCAACGTAATACAACTCGTTCTTCTTTACTTCCAGTCCAACCCTGTACCCCTGTTCCAGTTTGATGTTGGGCCGCAAGAAATGGTGCGCCCCGGGCAGCTGAAAAAGATAGTAGCCGTCGTCTTCTATTTCCCCGATCAGTCTGGCCTCCAGATGATCAATCAAGTATTGGGGCAATCCTGACGAAGTCGACCCAGCATCGGCCCACTGGCGCCAACCAGCCATCATGTAAATCTCTTTCGCTTCAGGTATTTCGACAAAGTTTACCAAATCAGCCATCGTGGTCACCTCCGGGGCCGCTCAATGAGGCCCGGCTCAGGGAATATATTTGTTCGGTGTATTGAGGCAGCCGCCTGCCGCTACAGTAATGGGAAACGGCTGCCAGGTCAAGCATCACAGAGATGAAATCAGCTAACCGCTGGGGCGCCCTGGTTCAGCCAAGGCAGCCACTGGAAATTTGGCGATTGCCGCAGCCACAGTGAGAGGCGGCAGCACCTCTACGACATCTCCTGTTTCCTGCTTCACGCCAGTGTCTATCATTGGGCGGCATGCCTGGCAAGGCCGCTGGCTCCACCCAGCATCTCCGTTTCACTCATACTTTAACAGATTACGGCGTCAACCGCAGATGCTGATTGAGAGCTACGTCCGGCAGCGAGGTTTCGCGGCCGTCGGGCCAGCGAACCCACAGATCTACCTGCCCCTGGAAATCGCCCAGTCCGAAATGGATCCGGGGATCTTCTGATGATAGGTAGCTGCTGCCTTGCCGTCCTTCCCTGACAAACCGGCGGCCATCAGAAAGGGTCAGCCGCAGGAATGCCCCGGCAGGGGCTGCCCCAAGATCGACCACCAGCCAGCTGCCGGCATTGTTCCCCCCGTCGTTGCGCAGCAGCCGCGCCGGGCCGCCGACCTGATTGACAGCGATATCCAGATCGCCGTCATTGTCGTAATCTGCCGCGCCGCTTCCCCTGGCGACCAGCCCGTCGATCCCTTCCAATCCGGCGGCCTGGCTCCAGTCCGCGAATCCGGCAGTCTGTGTCTCCGCCCACTGTCCGCCAAACAGCTGCGCCGGCTCCTGATCCGTTTGGCGGTTGGTAACTGGAAAACCGCCGTTGAACAGCAGCAGGTCTAGATCGGTGTCATGATCGAAATCAGCCCAATTGACCCCCCAGCCGTTCAAATCAAATCCCAGCGAAGGCTGGCTCGCCTGGGCGTTGCTGTATCGGAAACGGACTTCCTGCCGGTTTGGGCTGACATTGCGATAGATGCCGGCTGTCTCGTCCTGCCGGTTGTTGATGAACAGATCAATCCAGCCATCTTGATCATAATCAGCGGCGGCAAGGGCCAGGCCGCTGCCGGCATCGCCAACCCCCGTTTCTGCGCTCATTTCCAGGAAGCGGAAGCCGATACCAGACGGGTCGGCGGAAACGCCTCCGGGCCACGGCTGCATCAGGTAAAGCTGGTTGGGCTGTCTATCATTGGTCAGATAGAGGTCCTGGTTGCCGTCGCCATTCAGATCTGAGAACAGTCCGCTGAGCGTTCGATTTGTCCCCAGCAGTCCGGCAGCCTGGGCAACATCCACGAAGTAAGCATCCCCATTCGGGTCGAGCCCTTGATTGAGATAGAGATGGTTTTCCAGCCCGGCATAGCCCGCCGGAAAGCGCAAGCCTAATCTCGGCAGATGGAAATCAAGATCGGCATAGCCGGCCACGAACATATCCTGCCAGCCGTCGCCGTTGAGATCGGCAACCAGGGCGCTGCTGCTCCATTCCTCCGACAGGGCCACGCCGGCATCAGCCGCGCCTTCGATGAAGGTGCCGTCCCCCTGGTTCCACAGCAGGGCATTGGGGCCGTCGGCCGTGACGTAGATGTCGACCCAGCCGTCATTGTTGAAGTCGGCGGCGACACAGCCGCTTCCGCGCATGGAGAGGCTGGCGCTGCTGAGGATGCTGACATCCTGGAAATCGCCGGCTACATTCTTAAACAACCCGTTCTGAGGGAACAGACCCTGCCTACGCCAGTAGTCCCACTCAGGCTGGCCGTAGCTGTTGACCAGATAGAGATCCAGCCAGCCGTCATTGTTGTAATCCAGCCAGCAGAGGCCGCTGCCCATCGCGGCGACCGGATCAGGATAGAAGCTGTCCGCAAAGGCCAGGTGATTGAAGTTCAGGCCTGACTCTGCGGTGGCATCGGTGAATCCCCAGGTGAGCGGTGTCTCAGCTGCAGGCGGTGGGCCAGCCGGCATTACCGGGGCCGCATATTGCTGGGGCAGCGGAGATGCGGGCGGCAGCGGGTCCAACGGCAGCCCGCTGGGAACTGACTCTGGGGTGAAGGCGTCCAGCTCCAGCGCCGCCGGATCGGTCAGCGCATCCAGAAAAGCGGCCAGATCAGCCACATCCTCCTGGCTCAGTGGCAGCCCGTCCCGCAGCGATTCCGCCACGGTGTGGCCCTGCCGCTCAGGCTGAAGCGGGCGGACGCTGCTGTGAAACGCGGAGGGCAGTTGGACCGCCGGATCGTAGTTGGCGGCGCTGCCCCAAACGTCAGCATGATGCTCGATAACAGCCGTCAGCGTCGGGTAGGCGCCGCTGTGAAAATAGGGGCTGGAAAGGGCCACATTACGCAGGCTGGGGGTCCGGAAGCTGTATTGATCCCGGTAATCAAAAGTGACCCGGCCCCGGCCGAAATCCTCACGGGCGTCCTGACCGTGCCCTTTACCCGGGCCCAATTGAGGAACCAGCAGGTTGTAATACTCCAGATCGGTAAATAGATCGCCGCTGTGACAGCCGGCACAGTTAACCCCATCGCGCCGTTGGCCGAAGAAGAGCAGTGCCCCCCGTTTCTGCTGCGCGGTGAGGGCATCGCTCTCTCCGCGTAAGTAAGCGTCCCAAGGGGCGTCTGTCAAGATAAATCGGCGCTCAAAAGCGGCCAGCGCCTCTACAATCTGAACGGCACTGATCTCCACCTCGCCAAAGACCGCCTCGAACTGAGCCTGGTATTCTCGATTGCCGGCAATCCGGTTGACGATCAACTGCCGGATCCAATACGCTTCGACACCGCCGTAGGTGGCCCCAGCCATTTCATGCAGGCTGGTCACCGGGAACATCGCCTGGGCTGCCAGGGCGTCGGTAATACCCAGCTGGTTGACCTCATCCTCCAGGGTGACCACGGCTTCGCCTGGTTGATAGCTTTCCACACGGCCATCCCAAAATTGGACAGGCAGCAAAGCGGCATTGATGATAGTGGGGCTGTTGCGAGAAACGAAATCGCCGGCAAACAGGTTTCCGATATCTTTGAGGTAAGGATTCAGATCCGGACGAGGAACACCGGCTTCGGGCCCTAAGGTTATACCCGGCAGAAAGTCGCGGGCTGGCCCCAGCACAGTGCCACCGGTACCGATGGGCAGCACCCGGCCGTCACCCATGGCGAAGGCGGGATGATGGCAGCTGGCGCAGGAGATATTTTGATCCCCCGACAGCAGCGGATCGAAAAACAGCGCCTGGCCAAGCCGGGCCAAAGGGGTGTCTGCTTCACGCAGCGAGGCGCCGGGGTTGGGCTGCAGCGATTCCTCCCGGATGACGGCAGCCAGGGCCGCATCGACATCGGCGATCTGGCGGTAGGCTGGCGAGGTGTCGTCCCTCGCCGGTGGCGGGCTGGCTTCCGCAACCACAATGGCGGCCTGACCCAGGGTGATATGCAGCAGCCGCCCTTCGACCAGCTCGGTGATGTAGAAGCTGCCGTCAGGCAGCGGCAGCAGAGCGGTGGGGTAGTTGAGTCCGGTTACCACCGGCTCCAATTGGCCGTCCGCGGTCAGCCGGCTGAGCCTGCCGGTCTCTTGCTGGAAGCCGATCCCCTGGAAGCAGTCGCTGCTGGGAGCGTAGGCGGCGAACTCCAATATCCAAACAGACCCATCGTCAGCGGCAGCGACATCAATGGGCATATGCAGCTTATCCGCTATCAGCCGCTGCTTGCCAGACTCATCAATCGCGATCAAACTGCCGCCGCCTGTTTCGGCGGCACAGTCCCCCATCAGGGTCAGATAGATTTCGCCGTCAACCCAGCTGATGCCGGCGGCCAGCGCGGGGGTCTCCTGGTCAGGGTGTTCGAGCTGGCGCACCGGATCGAACTCATGAACCGATCGGGCGGTGCCATCCGGGCCCAGGGTGAGAACGCTGTCACTGACCAGATCGGTCACCAAAGGAAATCCCCGCGCATCAAAGGTGATGTCGAACGGCATGGAGATGGCGGCAGTGGCCGAAGGGAGCATGAACATATCTAGATCAGCCGGCATCATGGGATAGTCGGCCAACTGCGGCGGAGCTGCTGCCGGCAGCGGCACCGCGTAAAGATGATCTATTCCGGCACCGCCCAGGTACAACTGGCTGCCGTCAGGGGCTGCCGCTACCGTGGTTACCCCAAAGAGATCAAATTCGCCATACTCATCATCCTCACTGGGAATGCCGGAGATAAAGCGGCCGATCTGCCCGTTTGGGGTCACTAATGAGACCCCCCCGCTGCGGTCATCCTGCCCGCTGCCTTGCTCAGCTAGGAACAAGGTGCCGTCATCCAGCCGGGCCATGCCCACCGGATTGGCTAGCCCATAGGCGAGCACGTCGATGGCATAGTTGGTATCGGCGGGATCGGGGCGGCAGGAAATCATGAACAGTCCTGCCGTCAGCAGGGCCAGCATTGCCAGCAGCGCCGGCACAGAGAGGGAAGATGGGCGTCGAGTTTCCAGCATAAGCAGCTCACATTTCTTGGGGGGTGCCGCAGCCGGCTGCTGCCAACCGGTCGGCACCTGACATCCCTGCCCCACGTCAATCCTATCGAAGGTTTGGTGATTCCAGTTCGCTGTTTTTGGCGCCCGATAGGGTGGCCAATGTCTTCCCTTTCACCCCGCAAACCGCCTGAACAATTCAGCTGTCGCAGCGCAGAAGGCGAGACAGTACAGCAGGCTTCAGTGCGTGAACCAGACCTCCAGATCATTGACGGGCTGACATCGCCTAGTATAGCATACGGGTAGCTGCAAACCAGATGTGGAGGCAGGCGGGGAAACCTGTTTTCGGCGGTTCGCCGGCAGCGCTCTCCCTCAGAAATCAGATGTGACAACAGCGGCAGCAGCCAAACGAATGAGGAGGAAACGACATGAATGAAACGCCTCGCTACCAACCGATGGACGCCATGGTTTATCCCCGTTTTTCGGGAATTCGCACCTTTATGCGGCTGCCCCATGTCACCGCTCTAGAGGGAGTTGACTTCGCCATCGCCGGGGTGCCCTTTGATACCGGCGGCACCTACCGGGTAGGGGCGCGATTTGGGCCGGAAGGGATTCGGGGCGCCTCGGTGCTGCTGCGCCCTTATCACCCCGAACATGAGATCGGCATCTTTGACTATTGTTCTGGCGTCGACTATGGGGATCTCCCAGTTACCCCAGGCTATCTACCGGAATCCCACCGGCAAATCGAACAAGCCGCAGCGCCTCTGTTCCAGAGCAGCGCCACCCCGATCTTCCTGGGCGGCGATCATTCGGTGAGCCTGCCGCTGCTGAGGGCAGCCGCCGCCCGATACGGACCGGTGGCGCTGATCCAATTCGACGCCCATGGGGACGTATGGCATGGTTACTTTGGCGGTAAAGATACCCACGGCACCCCGTTCCGACGGGCGATCGAAGAAGGGCTGCTGGATCTCTCCCGTTCCACCCAGATCGGGCTGCGCGGCTCGGTCTACGATGCCAACGATATCCCCCTCTCGCGCGAATTAGGGTTTCAATTGATCACCGCCGTCGAACTTCACCAGATGGGCATCCCCGCTGCGTTGGATTTGATCCGCCGGCGGACAGGAAACGGCCCGACCTACCTGACCTTCGACATCGACTTTGTGGACCCTGCTTACGCCCCTGGTACCGGCACGCCAGAAGTGGGCGGTTTCAGCGGCGCCCACTGCTTGCAGCTGCTGCGGGGGCTGGTGGGAATATGTTTTATCGGCTATGATTTAGTAGAAGTCATGCCGCCTTACGATCCTGCCGGGATCACCTCGCTGTTGGCGGCTAATCTCGTATATGAATTCATCGCCCTGGAAGCTGTGCAGCGCCGAAATCATGAAGCACAGCAGCACGGCAGCAGCCAGGCTCCTTAGTGCGGCTAGCGGGACTGCCTGGATATGCGTTCCATTTGAAGTGCTCAACGATGAGCGCACCAAATCGCTGAAGCCCTTCAGCGGACAAACAGGAGAGAAGTCAATGGAAAAGCCCTGGTACAAATATTACGACGAATGGGTGCCAAAGACCCTGGAATTCCCCGATATTCCGTTAGACAGATTGCTGTTCAATGCCGCAGAAAAACATCCTGGACATACTGCTACCATCTTCGGCGCCATGATAGGCTCTCGCCTCGTCGATGCCAAAATGAGCTACCGGCAGCTCAACCATGCCGCGGATCGGTTCGCTGCCGCCCTGCAGCGGCAGGGGGTACAGCCAGGCGACAGAGTCGCCATCCAGCTGCCCAACAGCCCCCAATTCATCATTGCCGCCTATGCCACCTGGCGGATTGGCGCCATCGTGGTCTGCGTCAACCCGTTGTACGTGGCCCGCGAGGTCGAGCACCTGCTTAAGGATTCCGGGGCAGAGACGATGGTGGTTCTCAGCAGTCTCTACGGCAATGTCAAATCTATCCGGGCCAACACCAACTTGAAGCGGGTGATCGTCACCAATATCAAAGAGTATTTCCCCGGCATCGTCAAACTCCTCTTTACCCTGACCAAAGAAAAGAAAGATGGCCACCGGGCTGATATCTCCGGCGATGCTGATACCTTCTGGTTTCAATCTCTGCTTTACAAAGCGCCGATCGTTCCTCTGCCGGTCGAGATTGATCCAGGGGCAGTGTCCACCTTGATCTATACTGGCGGCACTACGGGTGGGCCCAAAGGGGTGCAGCTGACCCACCGCAACCTGGTCTCCAATGCCACCGCCCTCAACATTTGGGGCGATAACAAAGAAGCCCAGGATATCTTGATTGCCGTGATGCCTTTCTTCCATTCCTACGGCCTTACCGTGGGGATCAATACCTGCATTGCCCGGGCTCTGACTACAGTACTTATCCCCAACCCCCGGGATATGGTCCATGTGCTGACGGCGATCCAGAAGCACAAAGCGACCTTCTACCCAGGGGTGCCGACCATGTTTATCGGCTTCAACAATTTCCCCGATCGGGAGAAATTCGATCTGACCTCACTGCGCTTTGCTTCCAGCGCCGCCGCCCCTCTACCGCCGGAAGTCCAGCAGAAATTCGAAGCGATTACCGGCGGCAAGATGGTAGAAGCGTACGGCTTAACCGAGACCGGGCCAGCGGCGACGCTGGATCCCCTCGACGGCCCCCGCCCCAACTCCATTGGCCTGCCGCTGCCCTCCACCGATGTCAAGATCGTAGACATTGAGACCGGCAACCAGGAAATGGCTGTCGGCGAAACCGGAGAGATCATCATCAAAGGGCCGCAGGTGATGAAAGGGTATTGGAATCTGCCGGAAGAGACCGCCCAGGCGTTGCGGGTCGGCCCCGATGGGCAGCCGGACTGGTTTTACTCAGGGGATATCGGCCATATGGATGAGGACGGCTATTTCCACATCTCCGATCGCAAGAAGGATATGATCATCGCCGGCGGCTACAACATCTACCCTGCTGACGTTGAAGCAGGTTTGTTTGAACATCCCAAAATCCAGGAAGCCGCGGTCATCGGCGTCCCTGATGAACGGCGGGGCGAGACGGTCAAAGCGTTCGTAGTCCTCAAAGAAGGGGAGAGCGCTACTGAGGAAGAAATCATCGAGTTCAGCCGGCAGCAGATGGCGGCGTACAAGATCCCCCGTTCAGTGGAGTTCCGTGATGAACTGCCCAAGTCAGTCATCGGCAAGGTGCTGCGGCGAGAGCTGAGAGACAGCGGCTCTAAATAGAGGCGGCCCTGCCGCGAATATGCGCTATGTCTATGTGAAGGCGTCCGGCAGATCGGGGCGCCTTCACTGGTTTTCCCGCGGCTGGCGCGCCCGCCGCGACAGTTGACCGGCCCTTCTCCCGCCAGAGGAAATCAGCCCCCTACCGTTCGTCCAGCATCACTGTGTTAATTTGGCGGGCGGCCACCTCAGCCGCGAACATGATGTGGGGGCAGCCTCACGAATTCCCTTACCGGGCGTCTCTCTCCCAGCGGTCGATAGCATTCTGCATCAGCTCCGCCTCATCAGAAAATGGGGCGCGTTGACGCTCGTAACCGATCAGCCGGGCCACTGTGGCCTGATCCCCCCGTGCCCTTCGCAGCAGCTGTTGGTACAGCTGACGCTGCGCCACTTTCCTGGATCGAGGCCGGATGTCGGTCAGATAGTAGCTGCCAGCTAGCAAAATCAAGAGCACCGGTACCAGATAGATCCCCCAGCTCACCGAGGAAGCCAGAAAAGCTGACAGAATCAACAGTGTAACCGCGATTATCAGAAAACGTCTCTGACGTGAGGGTTTTGACGAAGGTCTTGGCTCGTCAGGGCCGGCGGCAAAGCCGCCGTATTCGGCCTCATCTGACCAGCCGGTTTGCTCGTCTGAGCCGCAGTGGGGGCATGCGGCGGCGCCGTAGGGCACCTCGCCGCCGCAGTGGGGACAGTCAAAGTAATCTGACATCTTCTACCTCGCCAACAGGAATTCAAGCCCTCCATTCA
>JAHEEY010000060.1:11478-14633 GCA_024640485.1 Chloroflexota bacterium
TCTTTCTGCTCTGATTTTCCTGGGCTCCGCTTCAACGGCCGAGCCGCTCTTCGCGGCAGCAACCACACTGACCGTAGATAGGCTGGATGACAGCAATGCACTTGCGGCACAATCGTGTCAGGACACTACCCCTAACGATTGCAGCCTCCGAGGGGCGATCAGCAAAGCCAATGCGAATATAGGGAATGAATACCAGATCATTCTCCCCAGCGGAACGTTTTTAATCACGCTATCAGGCAAAGATGACAACAATCAGGGCGGCGACCTGGATATCGGCGCCGGCAATCTGACGATTCAGGGACAGGGGCCAGCTTCGACCGTGGTCAACGGCAATATGCTTGGCAGAGCATTTCACATATTGCCTGGCAGCACCGCGGCAATCTCAAATTTGACGGTCACCAATTCCGGCTACACCAACGGCAGCTTTCGAGGCGGCGGCATCCTGAACGAAGGAACGGCGAACCTGAGCGGTCTGGTAGTTAGCAGCAACAGTGTGGGCAACGGGAAATCTTCCTCAGGTGCCGGCATCGCCAATGACGGCATTCTGACCGTCAGCAGCAGCGCCATTGTGCACAACATTTCCGGCAGCTGCGGCGGAGGCTTTGACAACAACGGCACCCTGACTATCAGCAACAGCACCATCAGTGAGAACATCGCCAGCTCCTGCGGCGGCGGCGCCATGCGTCAAAGCGGCGGCACCACCACCGTTGAGTTCAGCACCTTCGTTGACAACAGCGAGTCCAATAACAACCGCCGCGCCGGCTTCTTCTTCACTGGCGGCAGTATCACTTTGAAAGGGTCGATTATCGCCCGCAATCTAGACAGCGATGGCAAGCCTGGCAATTTTGACAAGCAGGTAGCTGGATCGGTTCAATCGCTGGGCTACAACATCATTGATCATAACACCTATTATTCCAGTGACGGGGCAGTGACGCTGGCGCCCACGGACCGGTTTGTGCTCACGGAAGCGGTCGGCATCGGCCCGCTGGCGCAGCAAGGCGGCGGCAGCTGGGTTCACCCCCTACTCCCGGGCAGCCCGGCACTCAACAGCGGCAACCCTAATTTCGCGGCGCCGCCTGCCTTCGACCAGCGAGGCCCAGGATTCCCGCGAGTGGTCGATGGTCGCATCGATATCGGCGCCTATGAATTCAGCAACATCCTTCTGGTAAACAGCAATGCCGACCAGGGTGACGCCATCCCAGGCGATTTCGTTTGTGCCAGCAGCGCCGGCAGCTGCACCTTGCGGGCGGCAATTGAGGAAGCCAATGCGCTCTCTGGCAACAACAAGATTCATTTCGAGCTTGACGGCAGCACAGGGCTGGTAATTTCGGTTGGATCGGAAACCGGACTCCCGCTGCCCGCCATCACCGAAGAGCTGCACATCGACGGCACGAGCCTGGTCACCCTGGACGGCAGCGCCCTCAGTTCCGGCAGCGGGCTATCCCTGGAATCAACAGCCACCGGCAGTTCAGTGACCGGCCTGGTTATTCAAGGGTTCCCTGGCAGCGGTCTGCGGATCGCCGGCAGCGACATCGCGATCAGCGGGAATACGATCAGCGGCAGCGGCGGCGCCGGTGTTTTGGTCGTCGGTGGCAGCGGAAACAGCATCCGCGAAAACAGCATCTCCAACAACGGCGGCCTGGGCATCGATTTGAGCGGCGGCCCGGCAGAGGATGGCCTGACCAACAACGATATCGGCGACAGCGACAGCGGCGCCAATGGACTGCAGAACTCCCCAGTCATGTACGCCGCCATCTCCGGCGCCCAGACGACCATCCAGGGCGGCCTGGGCGGGCCGGCAGAGGCGCCCTATACGGTCGACTTCTATGCCAGCAGCAGCTGCGATCCGTCCCGCTTTGGAGAAGGCGCCACCCATTTAGACAGTCTTGACGTATCAACCAATGTCAGCGGCACCGTGATGATCAGCCATACGGTAGCCGGGCTTGCCGACGGCACATTCATCAGTGCCACAGCCACAGATGGCGCTGGATCAACCTCTGAATTTTCCCAATGTGTGCCGGTACAGCCGGGCAACATTACCTGGAACAACGCCCACCCCCTGCAGACTATCCTGGATGAGGGCGGCTTCCAGTCCGTCGGCTCCGCCACACAATTCTTGTCCCGACAGGGCGAAGCGCGCTGGTTTAAGTTTGACGTGCAGCCCAACAGCCAGATGATCATTGATTTGGGCGGCTTGCCACAGAACTACGACGTGGCCCTTTTCACCGACATCGGGGCTGCCTACAATGACCTGATCAGTTCAAACGAAGATCTGGCCCGACAGGGCGAGGAAATGTCCCAGAACGCCTTTTCCAACCCGTTCGCGGTGGCCAACCCATTCGCGGTGACCAACCCGTTCGCGGTGACCAACCCGTTCGCAGTGACCAACCCGTTCGCAGTGACCAACCCGTTCGCGGTGGTCAACCCATTCGCGGTGGTTAACCCGTTCGCGGTCTCCAACCCATTCGCAGTGACCAACCCGTTTGCGGTGGTCAACCCGTTCGCGGTGGTCAATCCGTTTGCCGTCTCCAACCCGTTCGCGGTGGTCAACCCGTTCGCAGTGACCAACCCGTTTGCGGTAGTCAATCCATTCGCGGTCGCCAACCCGTTCGCGGTGGCCAACGCGGAAGCATTTTCCAATGCCACCATCCGCTCTTTTGTGAGCATCTCCACCATGGAAGGCAGCGCCGCGGAGCGGATCACGGTCAACAGCTGGAACAACAGCGGCGAATACTATTTGGTGGTCTTCGGCCGCAACGGCATTTTTGACAATGTACAGCCGTTCCAACTGGACGTCACCATGTTGGGCAGCTCCTGCCAGGGTCTTGACCCAAGCCTGACAGGGCCGACCCTGCAGGGCAGCTACGGCGGCTATAAGAGCATTATCCTGACCGATTTCAGCAAGATCCAGCACGACAGCCAGGAAGAAATGGACCTTCTGAAAGCGAACCTGAACGGCTTCGCCGCCAGGCCGGAAGTCGCCGGCGTAGTGGTTGACCTGAGCCAGGACGCGGTCGACGCTGGGAATCCAGGTCTGCTCACCTTGCTGCGACAGCAGGCAGAAGCAGCCCCTGGGTGCCCCTACGCCAGCAACTTGTTCGCCTCCGCCATCAAAGATGTGGTAGATAGCTACTTGGATGCCGGCAATCCGCTGG
>JAHEEY010000428.1 GCA_024640485.1 Chloroflexota bacterium
TCCAAGGTGGTTTCCTTCATTTTAGCAGGAAACAAGCCCGATCTTGAGGCAAGGTTACTGCCCTCTAATCTGCCGGGGTCCGCCGGCTGCTGATGATAGGCAGCATCAGCGTCCGGTCCGCCCCGGCGTGAAACAGCTTTACCGCCCTCGGAGGGTGCTCATTGAGATAAGAACAGATTGCGCGGTGCTGGAGTTGGAGATGATAAATGGCGTCACGGCGAAGGGCGGTGCTGCGCCGGCAGCCAGATGGCGTATTCGCCAAAATCGAATTCGCGGCCCACGACGTACTCCCGACGAAGGGCCCCTTCCACCTCACCGGTCAAGGCCAGAGCGGCATCGGCGGCGAATTGGCCCAGCCAGCCTGGCTGGCGAATGGGGGCGTTGTGGCCGGGGCAGATCAGCTGGATGCCGGGCAGCGCGGCGGCCATCCGGATGCTGGCGGCGAACGCTGCCGGATCAGCATCCTCAAAGCAGATGAACACCGGCCCCTGATAGGCCAGATCGGCGCAGAACAGCACCCCCTGCCGTTCATCCAGAAAGGAGATGTGGCCGGGGCTGTGCCCGGGGGTATGCAGCGCGGTGAGCACGGTGCCGCCCAGATCGACGCGGTCGCCGCCGGTCAGCAGCCGGCTGGGGGGCGGCGGCTGGATGCGCCAGCCGGCGGGATCGAAACCGTCGGGCAGCATCGCCATGGCGGACGGCGCCGCCATCGCTGCCCGGTATTCGCTGAGGTCCTGCTCCTGAACCAGCAGCCCCGCCTCGATCCGGTGGATGGCGCCCCCCGCGAATTGGGCGTTGGCGCCGACGTGGTCCCAATGGTAATGGGAGTTGAGCACCATCACCGGCAGATCGGTCAGCCGGGCGACGACGCCGCGCAGATCGCCGATGCCGCAGCCGGTGTCGATCAGCGCCGCCCGCTCTTCCCCCAGCAGCAGGTACATATTGACGGTGCGGATGCCGAAACGGGGCTCCACCCGGTCCAGCCGCTCCGAGATCCGGTATAGGTTGGCGGTCAACTGTTCCACCTGGTGCCAGCTCATTCTTGGGTTCCTCCATGTGTACTGTAGTCTGATCCCAGGGCAGTGTCAACAGCCAAAAAGGGCTCTTTTTGGAGCGGTTTTCCGCCTCCGGGATAATAATTCAATGATTATTGAATTAAATGACATTAGTCGCCTGTGGGGATGACATATGTCACTCCTAATCGGGCCGGCAAAAGCTTACACTTCAGTCAAATAGGGTCGGCGCCAGCGAACCGCAGACGCCGCCCAGACCTGGGAGCCGCGGCCATCACCGACACCCACCGAACCACGGACGGCCCACCAGGCGAAACAGAATGTGATTTTAAGATTGGGAGCAGCGCTAGGATGAGTGAGATTCTGGAACTCCGGCACGACAAGTTCCTGTTCAAGATTCCCACCGACCGGCAGTACAGCCGGGAGGGGATTTGGGCCCTGCCTGGCGACGACGAGGTCACTCTGGGGCTGACTGATTACCAGCAGCAGCGCGCCGGCGATGTGGCCTTTGTCACCTTGCCGGAAGCGGGCGACCGTCTGGAAGCCGGCGAAGAGCTGGCTGCCGTAGAGACGATCAAATTGGATGTCAGCTACGGCTGCCCCATCGCCGGGACAGTGGTGGCGTCCAACCAACAGCTGGAGCTGGAAGCGGAACTGATCAATCTGGAGCCGTACAGCCGGGGCTGGCTGGCAGTCATGACGCCTGAAGCGTGGGATCGAGACCAGCCGGCGCTGCTCAGCGCTGAACAGTATTTGGCCCTGATCCAGGAAGAGCTGGCGGCGGAGGCGAAGGAATGAGCGCGATTGACGGCGGCGTGGTAGTGGTGCCTTGCAGCGGCATCGGCAAGACATACGGCAGCGTCAGCCGGGAAGCGGCCTACATCCTGGTGGACGAACTGCGCCCCGGCAAAGCCCAGCTGGTGGCCCTCTCCAAACTGGTGATGGGGGCCGAAGAGGCCCGCGACGCGGTGGCCCAGCGGCAGGCGATCACCCTGGACGGCTGCAAACTGGCCTGCGCCAGCAAAATGGTCAAGGAGAGCGGCGGCGCGGTGGGCTGCGAAATGGCGGTGCTGGACGTTTACCGCCGGAACCGGCAGCTGAAGCCCAAAGGGATCAGCCGGCTGAACGAAGAGGGGCTGCAGCTGGCCCGGGCCATGGCCGAAGAGCTGGCCATACAGATCGATCTGATTTTGGGAGAGGCCAATGCCTGAGCTGCCTGCCAAGAAAGTGGGGATTATCGCCTGCTCCGGCGAGGAGCTGGCTGCCGGCACCGTCACCCGCCAGGCGGCGCTGCAGGTGCTGGAAAGGCTGCGCCCCCAGGAGACGGTGACCATCTGCCTACCGCTGTTCGTCGCCGGCGGCGAAGGGGACCGGGCTTTCGCCCGTTTCTACCCCACCATCGCCGTCGACGGCTGCGATATGAAGTGCGCCGCCAGGGCCACAGAACGGTACTCTGGGGCGCCTGCCGCCAGCATCGTGGTGACTGATGTGCCCGGCAGCGAGCAGCTGCTGGAGCCCACCACCCGCCGGCGGCTGGACCAGGAAGGGTGGATGCTGGTGGACGCCGTCGCTTCCCAGATCACCGCCGCGGTGGACGAACTGCTGACCGAGCGCTGGAGCCGGCGGCAGGGGCAGATCATCTCGATGGACAGCATCGCCCTGCCCAGCCCTACACCGACGACAGCGGCATGCGGCTGCGGCTCGGGAATACCGGCAGGGACGGTGATCATCGCGGGCCAGCCGGTACAAATTGCCGGGCTGCCCCTTATTTTCCAGCAGTTCAAAGCGACGGGAGCGGCGCCTTCGGCGCCAACCACCGCCGCTTTGATGGACCAATTGAAAATCTACAACCCCATTCCAGACCACAGCCAGGACGCTTATCGAACTGCGATCAGTCAGGAGTATCACATCTACTGGGGATCTCGGGAGCCAACTGCATGAGCGTCGCGGCGATCTACACGACTACCGTCGAATGGACTGGCGAACATTGGGGCAATGTGATTATGGGCAACGGGCCGGAAATGACTTTCTCAGCTCCACCCGAAGCCCACGGCCATGAAGGTGTCCTCACACCAGAGGACGCCTTCGTGGCCGCGATCAACAGCTGCATCATGATGATGTTCCTTTGGGCGGCAAAAAGGTATAAACTAGAGCTGACCGGGTACCGCTGCCGGGCTGAAGGGAGCAAGGAGATCGCCGTAGACCGCACCGAGCGGTTCAGCCAGGTTAAGCTGATGCCGGCGATCACCGTGGCTGCCGGCGACGACGATCCGGCGCTGGTCCGCTCCCGGGTGGACAAAGCGATGGCGGCGGCCCGTAAGTACAGCCTGGTGGCCAGCTCGATCAATTCGGAGCTAATCATCGAACCATCACTGGAGATCATCACATGTTCACACCATCCACTGCCTGGGGGGAAGTCGATGAGCAAGGGCGGCTGATCCTGCCGGCGGAGCTGGCCGCCGAATACGGCCTGACCCCTGGCTCTCGCACCCGCATCGTCACTGACGGCAACCGGCTGCAGCTTCACCGCCCGGTGACCCAGCTGACCCAGGTATACGTCGAGCCCACCAACCGCTGCAACATCTCCTGCCTGACCTGCATGCGCAACAACTGGAATCTGGAGCTGGGCTTGATGAGCCAGGAGACCTTCGACCAGATCCTGGATGAACTCAAAGGGATGGACCCCATCCCCACGGTCTTCTTCGGCGGGTTGGGCGAGCCGTTGTTCAACCGCAACACCATCCGCTGGATCCAACAGGCTAAGGAGGCCGGCGCCCGGGTTGAGATGATCTCCAACGGCACCATGCTGGACGAGAAACGGACCCGGGCGATCATCGACGCCGATCTAGACCGGCTGTGGATCTCCCTGGACGGGGCCACCCCCCAGAGCTACGGCGACGTCCGGCTGGGAGCGGAGCTGCCCAACGTATTGGAAAACCTGCGCCGGCTGCGGGGGATGCGCCGTCCGGGCCACTTCCCCAAACCGGAGCTGGGCATCGCCTTCGTGGCCATGGCCTCCAATATCGGCGACCTGCCGGAGCTGCTCCATCTGGCCCGGCAGCTGCGGGCCAAACAGTTTATGGTCTCCAACGTGCTCCCCTACACC